>CALXZU010000089.1 GCA_944393325.1 uncultured Clostridia bacterium | reverse complement strand
AATAAAAAAATAAATAAATAAAAAAATAAATAAATAAAAAAATAAATAAAATAAATAATAAAAAAATAAATAAATAAAAAAATAAATAAAATAAATAATAAAAAAATAAATAAAAATAAATAAATAAAATGAACAAATGAATAAAAATTAAAATGAATTAAAAAAATGAAATAAAAGAGAAACAAAAAAAATAAACATAAAAACTAGAAAAAAATATTAATAATTATAAGAACAAAAAATGAAAAAATAAAATCAAAAAAAGAAAAGTAAATAGTTAAAATATGAATTTGAAATGGCAAATTTAATAAATAAAAATAGTTACCTAAAAAATATAGAATAATGAAAATCTATTAATAAAAAGATAATAAAATTATAATTTAAAATTAAAAAGAAGAGTCTTCTAATATTACGAAACAAAGCAAAGTAAAAAAATAACCCCAATATAATATGTTATACAAATAGAAAAAAACAGGTTTACATATCACTGAAGAAAAGTCTTATTTTTAGATTAAAATATTTTAATGAAAAAATATTTTTATAAACATTCTGTAAAAAATCGGAAAAATATGAATAGGTTTTTGAAATTTGTAACTGAAATAAATGGCAAGATAAATTTTAAAAAATAGAATATTTTTAACAAATAAAATAGATAAGAATAAAAAATAGAAATAAAATTAATAACAAAAAATAAAAAAAACAAATAAATAAATAAAAAAATAAATAATAAACAAATAAAATAAATAAAAAATAAATAATAAATAAATAGAAAATAAATAAAAATAAAATAAAAATAAATAATAAATAAATAGAAAATAAATAAAAATAAAATAATAAATAAATAGAAAATAAATAAAAATAAAATAATAAATAAAAATAAATAAAAATGAATAAAAAATAAAAAGAATTAAAAAGTGAAATAAATGAAAAATAATATTAAATAAAATATACAGAACAAACATAAAAAATCACAAAAAATATTAACAGTTATAAAAACAAAAAATGAAAAAAATAAAATCAAAAAAGAAAAGTAAATAGTTTAAATAAGGATTTGAAATGGCAAAATTAATAAATAAAAATAGTTACCTAAAAAATTTAAAATGATGGAAATTTATTAATAGAAGGATAATAAAAATATAATCAAAAATTAAAAAGAATAGTCTTCTAATATTACGAAACAAAGCAAAACAAGAAAAACAAACAAAATAGAATAGGTAATATAGATAGGAAAAAAGAAGTTTACATATCACTAAAGAAAAGTTTTATTTTTAGATTGAGATATTTTAATTAAGAAGTATTTTTATAAATATTGTATAAAGAATAAAAAAATAATATTAATTTTTTAAAATATGTAATTGAAATAGAAATAGAAAAAGTTAAAAGCAAAAACTGAAAATAGAAAAATAAGAACAGAAAAAAGCAAATAAAAATTAAATAATAAGAAAAAAATAGAAAAGATAAAATAAATAAAAAAATAAATAAAAAAAATAAATAAAAAAAATAAATAAATAAAATAAATAAAAAAATAAATAAAAAAATAAATAAAAAAATAAATAAAAAAATAAATAAATAAAATAAATAAATAAAATAAATAAAAAAATAAATAAATAAAATAAATAAAAATAATTATCAAATAAAATATATAATAAATTAATAAAAAATAGAAAAAGATAAAAATTATAAAAAAATGAAAAAAAGAATAAAAAAGAAAAGCGATATTTTAAATATAATTTTAAAATAATAAAATTAATAAATAAAAAAGGTTTCCTCAAAATATAGAAAAGTAAAAATTCAATAATATAAAAATTATATAAACAACAAAAAAATAAAAAATAGAAAACGGAAATACTAAGTAACAAAGAAAAATAACAAAAAAGTTTAAAAGAAAAATAGTAAAATATAAAAGGAAATAAGTTTATATATTAGATAAAAAAGTCTTATTTTTACATATAGTACTTATGATAAAAAATTTTTTATAAGTATTTTATAAAAAAGGAAAGGAGAGTAATAATATTTTTTGTAATTTATAACAAAAATAGAAATAAAAAAAATGAAATGAATAAAAAAAGTAATCGTTAAAATCGAAAATAAGCCATTTTATATTTTTAGTAATATAAAAATATGGAAAAAAATAAAAAAAGAATTGATTAATTTTAGAAAATAAAATATAATTAGAAATAAAGTTGTACACAAATGGAGAGGAATATGTGGATAAGTAAGATCAAAATAAAGAATTTTAGAAATTATGAAGAACAAGAAATTAATTTAGGAAAAAATGTAAATGTATTTTATGGAGAAAATGCACAAGGGAAAACTAACATAATAGAAGCTATTTTTTTATGTTGTATGGGAAAATCTTTTAGAGCAAAGCAAGATAGAGAAATGATTAAAATAGATTCCGAGAATGCTGTAGTTGATGTTGAGTTTAACAAGTTAGATAGGGATGGAAAAATAAAAATACAATTAGCAAATAAAAAAATAGTATATGTAAATGGCATAAAAATCAAGAAGTTAAGCGAATTAATGGGAAATTTTAATGTAGTAATGTTTAACCCAGACGATATAAATATTTTAAAAGGTGGACCTCAAAATAGAAGAAAATTTTTAGATATAATGATAAGTCAATTAAAACCTAACTATATGCATAATTTGACTCTATATGCAAAAACTATAGAACAACGAAATAATTATTTAAGGCAAATAAAGGAAGAACAAAAATCTGAGAATATGTTAGATATATGGGATGAAGAATTAGCAAAATATGCAATAATTATAAGTAAATATAGAAATGATTTTATAGAAAAGATAAAAGAAAAGATAAAAAGAATTCATTCAGAAATAACGGATAATAAAGAAGAGATAGAGATAGAATATTTAACGGAATGTAGAGAAAAAGAGAAGTATTTGGAATTATTAAAACAAAGAAGAAAGTTAGATATAATAAAAGGTTATACAACGAAGGGAATTCATAGAGATGAATTTATAGTATATATAAACAAAAAACAATTAAGCATATACGGTTCACAAGGACAGCATAGAACAGCTATGTTATCATTGAAATTGTCAGAAGTAAATATTGTAGAAGATGAAATTGGAGAAAAACCAGTTTTACTGTTAGATGATTTTATGTCAGAGTTAGATCAAAAAAGGAGAAATCATTTTTTGGAAAAAATAGATGATACTCAAGTAATAATTACATGTACAGATAAAATAGAGCTTGAAAATAAAAACATTTTAATATATAATGTAAAAGACGGAAAAGTTTATGGAGGAGGAGAGTAAATGGAAAAATATAAACATAAATATGGAGCAGAACAAATACAAGTATTAGAAGGGCTTGAGGCTGTAAGAAAAAGACCAGGTATGTACATAGGGAGTACTTCAGTGAGAGGATTACATCATTGTGTTTATGAAATTGTAGATAATGGTGTAGATGAGGCTTTGGCTGGATATTGTACAGAAATAAATGTAGTTATAGAAAAAGGAAATGTTATTAGTGTAACAGATAACGGAAGAGGAATACCAGTTGAAATACATCCAAAAACTCATATTTCTACAGCAGAAACTGTTTATACAGTATTGCATGCAGGTGGAAAATTTGGTGGAGATAGCGGTTATAAAGTTTCAGGAGGATTACATGGAGTAGGAGCTTCTGTTGTAAATGCTTTATCTACATGGACAGAAGTTACTATTAAAAGAGATGGTGGACTATATCAAATGTATTTCGAAAAGGGTAAAACTGTTCGAAAATTGGAAAAAATAGGAGATGCTGAAGGAACTGGAACTAAGGTTAGATTTTTAGCAGATGATACTATTTTTGAGAGTTTAGATTATGAATATGAAACCTTAGAAAAAAGAATGAGAGAAATGGCTTTCTTGACAAAAGGTTTAAAAATAACATTAGAAGATCAAAGAGAAGAAACCCCTAAAAAAGTAGAATTTTGTTATGAGGGTGGTTTGATTTCTTTTGTAGAGTTTTTAAACAAAAATAAAGAAAAATTACATAAAACACCAATTTATATAGAAAAAGCCGGAGAAATTCCAGTTGAAATAGCAATTCAATATACAACTAGTTATTCAGAGAATATACATACATTTGTAAATAATATAAATACAATAGAAGGTGGAACACACTTAGAGGGATTTAAAAGGGCTTTAACTAAAGTTTTTAATGATTATGCAAGAAGTCATAATATATTAAAAGAGAAGGATAACAATTTACAAGGGGAAGATATAAGAGAAGGGATAACAGCAGTTGTCTCAGTTAAAGTAAAAGAGCCACAATTTGAAGGTCAAACAAAAACAAAACTTGGTAATAGTGAAGTAACAGGTGTTGTTCAAAGTATGGTAAATGAGGCTTTATCAACATTTTTAGAAGAAAATCCTAATGTAGCGAAAGCAATACTTGAAAAATGTATTAGTGCTTCAAGAGCAAGGGAAGCTGCAAGAAAAGCTAGAGAATTAGTAAGAAAGAAAAATGCTTTAGAGACATCTACACTACCAGGAAAACTTGCAGATTGTAGTAGTAAAATTGCAGATGAGTGTGAAGTTTATATAGTAGAGGGAGATTCTGCAGGTGGTAGTGCAAAACAGGGAAGAGACAGGAAATTTCAAGCAATACTTCCATTATGGGGAAAAATGCTTAATGTAGAGAAAGCAAGAGCAGACAAAATATATGGCAATGACAAATTAAATCCTGTTATATTAGCAATAGGAGCTGGAATAGGAGCTGATTTTGATATCACTAAAATACGTTATGGAAAAGTTATTATAATGGCAGATGCAGATGTTGATGGTGCACATATTAGAACTTTATTATTAACATTTTTCTTTAGATATATGAGACCATTAATTGAGAACGGAAATGTATATTTAGCACAACCACCATTATATAAAATTTCTAAAAAAGGTATGGAAGATATATATTGTTATTCTGATGAAGAATTGGATCAAAAATATAAAGAACTAGAAGAGAAAGGGATATTAAGAGAACAACTAGGATTACAAAGATATAAAGGTTTAGGAGAAATGAATCCAGAACAATTATGGGATACTACAATGAATCCAGAAACAAGAATTTTAGTAAAGGTAACAATGGACGATGCAATGAAAGCTGATGAAATTTTTACCTTATTAATGGGAGATGAAGTGGAGCCAAGAAGAGAATTTATTCAAGCAAATGCAAAATATGTTAAAAATTTAGATATATAGTAATAATAAACGGTAGATAAATAAATATCTACCGTTTATCTGATAAAGCCAATAACAATCTCTACTAAAACTAATATATCTAATATGAAAACCTAATATATATTACTATATAAATAAGCTCTAATACCACATATATTAATCATTCGCTCGACTATTAATACACCAAAAGAAACTATATTCATCCTAAAATTGAGGACTAATAATAACCACTAAAAATATTAGATATAAGAATAATCTTAGCTCGAATTTATTATTTATTATTTGACCATATATTTAAATAAATTATAGATAAAAATAAAATATAATTAACGATTAATATAGCCTACAAACAAATAATACACTCTTATCGCCGACACATTATAATCCATAAAAATGAACCATAATATATCTTTGTTCGAATATTAATAAACAAAATATTATCTATTAATACTCTTCGCTCAACCATTATTGACCTTACAATTATATTATGTTCAAAATAAAAAAAATTATGCAAAAATATTTTTATTTTTTTTAAAAGTTTACAATTGTCGAATTATGTCGATGAAAAAAATTTAAAAAATATTGACAAATATAAAAAAAGAGTGTAAAATCGTACTTACAAAATGGAGGTGATAAAAATAAAACAATTAACAGTACAAGAATGGTTACCAATAGAAAAAATCTATGAAGATGGATTTATAAAACTAAAAAATAATAAACTTGTTAAAATTTTAAAAATAAATCCAATTAATTATAATTTAAAATCAGATTTGGAAAAAGAATCAATTTTAAATTCATACAAACTTTTTTTAAAAACATGTAATTTTAATATCCAAATTTTAATTCAAAGTAGTAAAGAAGATTTAACACATCATATAGAAAATATCCATAAAAACATTTCAAAAAAAGAAAATAAATACCTAGAAAAGGTTGCTAGTAATTATATTAATTATATTCAAAAAATTAATTTAATCAGAAAATCATCATCAAAAAATTTCTATATTATTTTATCAGAAGAATTAAATAAAAAAATGGATATTTTTGAAGCTGAAGAAATTACCAAAAATGATTTAAAAGAAAAATATTTCAAAGTTAAGGAATGCTTAGCTCGTTCAGGAAATTTAGTTTCTGATTTAGCAAATTATAAAGAGGTTGAAAAATTATTTTTTTCTTTATTGAATACCAGAAAAAATTTAAATAATAAATTAATTAAGATAAATTAATTTTTAAAAGTTTAAAGTATAGAACTAAAAAATAATAGGGAAGGCAAGGTGAGATTTTAAATATGAATTAGAAAAGAGATATTTTAATGATGAAGAAGGTTACTTAAAAAATGTAGGATGTAAAAAAATTATTAATAGAAAAATTATAAAATTATAGTTTAAAATAAAAAAATAAGATAAATAATAAAATAAATAAAAATAAAATAAATAAAAATAAATAAATAATAAAAAATGAATAAAAAAATGAATAAAAAATATAAAATAAAAATGAATAAAGAATGAAAAGAATTAAAAAGTGAAATAAAAAAACGAATACTAAATAAAATATATAAAAAACAAACATAAAAAATCACAAAAAATATTAACAATTATAAGAACAAAAAATGAAAAAATAGAATCAAAAAAGAAAAGTAAATAGTTTAAATAAGGATTTGAAATGGCAAAATTAATGAATAAAAATAGTTACCTAAAAAATATAGAATAATGAAAATCTATTAATAAAAAGATAATAAAATTATAATTTAAAATTAAAAAGAAGAATTTTCTAATATTACGAAACAAAGCAAAACAAGAAAAGCAAACAAAATAGAATAGGTAATATAGATAGGGAAAAAGAAGTTTACATATTGTTAAAGAAAAGTTTTATTTTTAGATTGAGATATTTTAATGAAGAAGTCTTTTTATAAATATTGTATAAAGAATAAAAAAATAATATTAATTTTTTAAAATATGTAATTGAAATAGAAATAGAAAAAAGTTAAAAATAAAAACAGAAAAAAGCAAATAAAAATTAAATAATAAGAAAAAAATAAAAAAGATAAAATAAAAAATAAATAATAAAATAAAATAAATAAAAAAATAAAATAAATAATAAAATAAATAAAAATAAAATAAACAAAAAAATAAAATAAACAAAAAATAAAATAAATAAAAAATAAAATAAATAAATAATAAAATAAATAAAAATAAAATAAATAAAATAAATAAATAATAAAATAAATAGAAAATAAAATAAATAGAAAATAAAATAAATAGAAAATAAAATAAATAAAAAATAAAATAAATAGAAAAAAATAAATAATAAAGAAATAAATAAAAAAATAAATAAAAAATATAAAATAAAAATGAATAAAGAATGAAAAGAATTAAAAAGTGAAATAGAAAAAAACGAATACTAAATAAAATATATAAAAAACAAACATAAAAAATCACAAAAAATATTAACAGTTATAAAAACAAAAAATGAAAAAATAGAATCAAAAAAAGAAAAGTAAATAGTTTAAATAAGGATTTGAAATGGCAAAATTAATGAATAAAAATAGTTACCTAAAAAATATAGAATAATGAAAATCTATTAATAAAAAGATAATAAAATTATAATTTAAAATTAAAAAGAAGAATTTTCTAATATTACGAAACAAAGCAAAACAAGAAAAGCAAACAAAATAGAATAGGTAATATAGATAGGGAAAAAGAAGTTTACATATTGTTAAAGAAAAGTTTTATTTTTAGATTGAGATATTTTAATTAGGAAGTCTTTTTATAAATATTATATAAAGAATAAAGAAATAATATTAATTTTTTAAAATATGTAATTGAAATAGAAATAGAAAAAAGTTAAAAATAAAAATTGAAAATAGAAAAGATTAAAATAGAAAAAAGTAAATAAAGATTAGATAAATAGAATAAATAAATAAAAAAAATAAATAAAAAAATAAATAAAATAATAATAAAAAAATAAATAAAAAAATAAATAAAAAAAATAAATAAAAAAATAAATAAAAAAAATAAATAAAAAAATAAATAAA
>CALXZU010000088.1 GCA_944393325.1 uncultured Clostridia bacterium | reverse complement strand
AAAATAAATAAAAAAATAAATAAAAAAAATAAATAAAAAAATAAATAAAAAAATAAATAAAAAAATAAATAAAAAAATAAATAAAAAAATAAATAAAAGAATAAATAAAAGAATAAATAAAAAAATAAATAAAATAAATAAATAAAATAAATAAATAAAATAAATAAATAAAATAAAAAAATGAATAAAAAATGAAATAAAAGAAAAACAAAATTAAATAAAATGTATAAAAAAACAAACATAAAAAAACAGAAAAAATATTAATAATCATAAGAATAAAAAATGAAATCAAAAGGAAAAATAAATATTTTAAATATGCATTTGAAATGACAAATTTGAATAATAAATTAGTTACCAAAAAAATATAAGATAATGGAAATTTAATAATGGAAAAAGGATAAAAATATAGTAGAAAATAAGAAAATAGAACTCTTTAATATTACGAAAGAAGGCGTAACATGAAAGTTTAAACTAAAAAAATAGTCTTTAGAGATAAAAGAAAATAAGTTTACATATTGTATAAGAAAAGTTTTATTTTTAAATAGAGATATTTAAATCAAAAAAGTTAAAGAGGAGAAAAGTTTTTAAACATATAATTGAAATAAAAATAAAGAAAACAAAAAATGTAAAAATTGAAAAGGAGGAAAAATGTTAACAAAAAAAATAAAAAGTATTTTTAGCAAAAAAATAGAAAATAGTAAAGATAATTTTTTTGAAGGAAGTATAAATGAAAAGGATAGAATAGCACCAGCATATATAAATATGCAAAATCCTAAATTTTTAGAGATTGATAATTTATATTATGGAGGATTATTAGTAATTGACTATTATAGAGAACAAACAGACATAATTTTAAAAAGTTTAATAGAAACTAATATCAATATGAATATCTCTATATTTTATGAAAAACAAGATCCTTTTAAAACAATAAAAGATTTAACTTATCACATTGGTAATGTAGGTGTAGAACTAAAAGAAAGTAATAAAAATAGAGAAGATATCGATATTGCAGCTTTTACATATAATGATGCAAAATATATAAGAAAACAAATTCAGGTAAATAATGAAGATATATATTTTTTATATATTTACATTAGTCTGTATGCAGAGAATATAAAAGAATTAGAGTATTATTTGAATAAAATAGAAGGAATAGCACAGAGTAAAGGAATTCAAACAAGAAGAGCAAATTTTAGACAAGAAGAAACTTTTTTATCTTGTTTACCATTAATGGAAAATAACAGTAGTATTAAAGAAACATCTAAAAGAAATGTTTTAACTTCAGGATTACTCGCAACTTATCCATTTATTTCGTCTACAATATTTGATCAAGATGGAATTTTTATAGGAACTAATATATATAATAATTCGTTGGTTTTCATTGATAGATATAATAGTATAAAATATAAAAATGCTAATATTTGTATTTTTGGAACGAGTGGAGCTGGAAAATCTTTTTATACTAAATTGTTAATATTGAGATATAAACTTTTAGGAATAAAACAATATATAATAGATCCAGAAAGGGAGTATAATAACTTATGTGATAACTTAAAAGGAACTCAAATAAAAATTGGTCCGAATTCCAATACTTATATAAATATTTTAGAAATTAGAAAAGAAAGTTTGGAAGAAGGAGAAAGTGGCTACTTAGCTACAAAAATAGGAAAATTAATAGGTTTTTTCAATTTAATTTTTGGAGAATTAAATGAAGAAGAAAAAGCCTTACTTGAGGAAAAATTAATTGAAACATACAAAAACAAAAGTATAAATTTTGATGATAAAAGTTTATACAAAGAAATAAAAAAGGGAAAGAGTCTAAAAAGAAAATTTAAAGAGCCAAGTGATATGCCCATATTAGAAGACTTATATAATATTTTAGGAAAAGATGAAAGGACAAAAAAATTCCAAATAAAATTAATTCCATTTGTAAAAGGTTCTATGAAATTTTTTAATAATATTTCTAATATAAAATTAGATAATGAGTTAATAGTTGCAGATATATATGATTTAGGAGAAGAAAATTTAAAATATGGAATGTTTTTGTTTGCAGAAATTTTTTGGGACAAGATTAAGGAAAATAGAAATGAAAAAAAATCTATATATTTAGATGAGATTTGGAGATTAATAGGAGTAACGTCAAATAAAGAAGTGGCTAGCTTTATTTATAAAATTTTCAAAACTATAAGAAAATATGGAGGAAGTGGAGTTGCTATAACTCAAGACATTTCAGACATTTTTAGCTTAGATAATGGAACATATGGAAAAAGTATATTAAACAATTCCAGTATAAAAACTTTCTTTGCCTTAGAAGAAGAAAATATTAAAATATTATCTGAATTTACTAATTTATCCGAAAAAGAAAAAGTAGAAATAAAATCATTAAAAAGAGGAGAGTGTTTAATGTTTGTCGGAGAAGATCATATTTTAACTAAGGTGGAATGTTCAGAATTAGAACAAGAAATATTGGAGGTAAGTAATGAAAAAAGTAATATTGGCAATTAATGACAAAAAAATAGAAGAGCAGATAACAAAAAGCAATAAAGTTGAACTCGTATACAATAATTTACAATACAGAGAAGCAATTTTAGAAATACTTGAAATGCGTAAAAAAGTTGATTCTATTTTAATTAGTGAAAGTTTACCAGGAATAATTAGTATAGAAGAGTTATTAAAAAAAATAAAACTTATAAATAATAAAATAAATATTATATTTTTTTTAGAAAAGAAAGATTCCAAAAAAGAACATAAATTAAAAAAGTTAAAAATTAAATATATATATTCAAGTAAAAAGATAAATATAAAATATATATTAAGTTTAATTGAAAATGGTAATGAGAATAAGAATGTTTCTAACAATGAAAAAGATAGAAAAGGAAAATTAATTGTAGTGACAGGACAAAAGAAAACGGGAAAGACAACAATTACAATGTTATTAGCAAAATATTTATTAGGAAAAAATAAAAAAATATTATTAATAAATATAAATAAAGAAATTGAAAGAGAATATTTCATTATATTTAAAAATAAATATAATGAAAATACAAACAAAAGAATAAATAATAAAAATATAATTGGTAAATATGAAATTAAAATAGCTGATAATTTATTTTTTATGAGAGATTTTCAGGAAAGAATTAAAAAGAATGATTATAGTAAAAGTTTAAAATATTTTAGAATGAAATATACAAAAAAATATGATTATATTTTATTTGATATAAGTAATGACGTAAATAAGAGAGTAAGGGAAGAGATTGTAAATATTAGTGATAATGGAGTAATTGTTATTTCTAATGATTTAAAAGGACTACAAACTTTACATAGAATAAAATATAAATTAGATGAATCAGGAATCAAAGAGATAAAAAAATTGATCATTATAATAAATAAATATTATTTGAACTCAATTGGAAATGCTATTTTTAAAAATCTTGTTAAAGGAAAAATTAAATTCTGTACAATTTATTATAGAAAAAAATATAAAGACAACTATAAAAAGATTAAGTTTAGTATATCAAAAAAAATATTTCAATTATTATAAAATAGTAAAAAAGTAGTTACCTAAAAAAGAAGAAAAATAAAAAATAACAATTTAAAAATAATAAGAACTTTATAGAGAACTGAGAAATAGAATCCAATCAATCTTACGAAAAAAAGCGAAACAAGAAAATTAATCAAAATAAAATATGATATACAAATAAAAGAAAATAAGTTTACATATTACTAAAGAAAAGTTTTATTTTTAAATTGATATATTTTAATGAAGATGTCTTTTTATAAATATTATATAAAGAACAAAAAAATAATATTAATTTTTTAAAATATGTAATTAAAATAGAAAAGTTAAAAATAAAAACTGAAAATAGAAAAATAGAAAAACAAATAAAATAAAAAAATAAAAAATAAAAAAATAAATAAAAAAATAAATAAAAAAAATAAATAAAAAAAATAAATAAAAAAAAATAAAAAAAAATAAATAAAAAAATAAATAAAAAAAATAAATAAAAAAATAAATAAAAAAAATAAATAAAAAATAAATAAAAAA
>CALXZU010000087.1 GCA_944393325.1 uncultured Clostridia bacterium | reverse complement strand
CCAGAATAAGAAAGGTAATCTAAAGGAAACTTTTTTGCTGGCTAACCATCAGTAATTTCCTATACATAATTGTCCTTCTAATTCTTGCAGGAGTAAGTATTGCAATGCTAACAGGAGAAAATGGAATACTTACACAAGCAAAAAAAGCAAAAGAGGAAACAGAAGAAGCTAAAAATAATGAATTAGAAATATTAGAAGATTATGAAAATAGACTTAATGAAAAAGTTATCCAATCAACTTTTATATGGGATCCAGATATAGTTAATTTTACAAAATTAGATGCACAAGTAGAAAAGTTAAATCTTAATACTATATATGTTCAAATAACCTCAGATTTAGAAACATCAATTAGTATAAGTAAATTAATAAGCTATTGTCAGTTGAAAAATATAGATTTATACTTATTGGATGGAGGAAGCGATTGGTATACAGATGAAGAAAAATATAATGTAATTGAGATGATAGATAGAACAAGTGAATTCAATGAAACAAATAATAATGCTATAAAAGGTATAAAACTTGATATTGAATTTCACACGACAGATTTCTATAGTTCATTATCAGATGAAGAACAAAAAGCAGAATTTCAAAAATTCTATGAAGCAAACAAAGAATTTTGTGAATATGCAAAAGAAAAAGGATTAAAATATGCAATAGATTTACCAGTATGGCTAAATTATCTTGATGAGGGAATTTTAGAAGAATTAATAAAACTTGATTATGATCATATTGCATATATGAATTATGATAGAACTGATGATGGGAATTTTGAGAATTTAGATGAAGAAGTAGAACTAGCTAGAAAATATAATAAAAAAATTGTAAATATATTTGAATTACAAGATCCAAATAAACATGAAGGATTACCAGAGACTGATACATACTATAATTTAGGATTAGATAGATGTATAGAAGACATGAATAAGCTTTTACAAAAATATAATTATAGTAAATTAGGAAGATCTTATCATTATTATGAACCTTTAGTAGAATTATTAAGTGACGAGACTGAAAATAAATATGATTTAGAATTATATCCATATTATGGAGAAGTAAGTACTGAAATTAAATCTGCTAAAATTACTGATGAAAATGGAAAAATATATTCAAGTCTTTCAAATCAATATAAAGATGGTTCACAAGAATATATAATTACATTTTTTGGACTTGAATTTGGAAAACAGTATACTTTGACTATAAATGAAGGACCTTATTCTTATGAAGGAATTATACAAAAAGAATCAGATGGAAGTGATATAAAATTTGATTCCATTGCTCTTAATCAAGAACAAACATTTTCAATGGATATATATGGATATGATGAAGAAGACAATGCTTTAGATTTAAATGGAGGAGCTTTAGTCTATGAGGATCAAAGAATTGAAGGAGAAATTAATATAGATGATACTACTGGTAAAAAATTTTTATCATTTACTGGTGTAAGATATGGTAAAGATTATACATTAGAATTAGATGATACTACTTATGAGATAATATCTGGAGGAGTTACTAATTTTACAGATTATACAAAGGATTATCTTGGTAAATCTGTATATCTTAGAAAAAAATAAGGATGTTGATGATTTTTTATTAGTTTTTAATATTTTAAATAAATATATAATTAAGGAGGAATTTAAAACATGAAAGAAAGAAATGTGAAAATAAGAAGGGAAAAAGGTATTACATTGATTGCATTAGTAATTACAATAATTGTCCTTTTAATACTTGCAGGAGTAAGTATTGCGATGCTAACAGGAGAGAATGGGATTTTAACACAGGCACAAAAAGCAAAAAATAGAACAGAGGAAGCAAAAAAGAATGAAATGTCAGATTTAGGAAGTATGGAGTCTTTAATAAATGAATATACAAAAAATATAGACATACCGCAAGTAACTGATGAGAATCCAGGAGAATTGGAACAAGAAAACGAAACCACATTTGTAATAAACAGTATAGAAGATTTAGTTTTTTTCGCATATGATGTAACAACAAATGGAACTACTTATGAAGGAAAAACGGTAAAATTAGGAACAAACTTAGATTTTAATTCAGATAAATCATATGTAAATCCAAACAGAACAGATTTTGATAAGTACGGATATAACGAACCATTAAAGCAATCCTTAATAACAGGAACAGGATTTAGTCCAATAGGAGAATTGTTATCAAATGGAACAAACTATTTTTATGGTACTTTTAATGGAGATAATAAAGCAATATGTTCATTATATATGAATATAGATAGAGATGAAAATATAAAAGTAGGATTATTTTCGATTTGTTATGGAGAAATTAAAAATTTAGGTTTAGTTGATACAAATATAACAATACAAGGAGTTGAGACAGATGTTGGAGGTATAACAGGAGCTAGTTATGATAATATATATAATAGTTATGTTACAGGGAATATAAATGTAACAGGAAGTTCTTGGATGTCAGTTGCTGGCTTATGCGGAAGGATGCTAGAAGAAGTGAGTATTGAAAATTGTTATAATTTGGCTAATATAGAATGTAAGAATATATTAGAAGGATATGGAAATGCCGATATTTCTTGTGGAGGAATACTTGGACAAAGATATGCTAATATAAATAAATGCTACAATAAAGGAAATATCACAATTGACGGGGGAGATAATGATGTTTTGATAGGAGGAATTTGTGGTTCTTTAAGGAAAGGAGGTCTAAAAAACAGTTATAATAATGGGGAAATAAATGTTAATTCTACAAATGTAGATTCTACAACCGTTAATGTTGCTGGAATTTGTGCAGATGTGGCAAAGGAGGCTAAAGTTAATGTTGAAAACTGTTATAATTCTGGACAAATTATAGGAAAAGGAGAAGATTATTTAGTTATAGGAGGAATAGTGGCATATCAGAGAAATGATACAGAAATAAAAAATACATTTAATGCAGGAAATATAAAGGGGGAAACTCCGAATAAATATTTAAATATTGGTGGTATTTTAGGAATGGATGATGGGACTAGTATTAGTAATGGCTATAATACTGGAGTACTACAAGGGACAAGTAATGCAATGAACATAGGTGGAATTGTAGGAACGAAATTTTCGGAAAATACAATACTTAATTGTGAATATTTAGCTGGAACATGTGATGTAGGTGTAGGATATGGAACATCTACAGGAGTTACAGAAGTAGATACAATTGATAAAAGTATATTAGAAGTAGTAAATGGCGAAGGAGCATTTAAAGAAGATAATGAAGGAATAAATAATGGTTATCCAATACTTGAATGGCAATAAAGAGGTTTATAGTATTTTAAAGAATAAATAAAATTGTAGAAAGGAAAATAAAATGTATAAGTTTTTGAAAAAAGAAAAAGGTATCACATTGTACTAAACTGCTACCGCAGTGGTCGAAAGTTAGAGTATGCAATGTAAATAAATAGATAAATTTGAAAAAATAT
>CALXZU010000086.1 GCA_944393325.1 uncultured Clostridia bacterium | reverse complement strand
ACAAAAATAATAATAGCACAAAGAATAACATCAGTAGAAGATGCAGATAGAATAATAGTATTAGAAGATGGAAAAATAAATGGAATAGGAACGTCAGAAGAATTACTTAAAACAAATGCAATATACCAAGAAGTATATGAGTCTCAAAAGAAAGGAGAGGAAGATGATGGAGAAGGAAAACAAGAAGAAAAATAGAAACACTTTAAAAACAGCTAAAAGACTATTAAAATATGTAACGGGAACGTATAAAGTTCAGTTTGCAATAGTGTGTATCAGCATTGTTATAAGTGCGTTAGTTGGAGTATTAGGTGTTCAATTTATAAAAATCTTAATAGATAATTTTATAACACCACTTATGGGAAGTGGAAATCCAGATTATTCTTCATTACTTAATGCAGTAATTGCTATGGGAGTCATCTACTTAGTGGGAGTACTTAGTACATATCTTTATAATAGATTAATGATAAATATTTCGCAAGGAGTATTACATAATATAAGAAAAGAAATGTTTGAGCATATGCAAACATTACCAATAAAATATTTTGATAGTCATCCACATGGAGAAACAATGAGTACATATACAAATGATGTTGATACCTTAAGGCAGTGTATATCACAAAGTATTCCACAAGTATTTTCTTGTATTATATCAATGATATCAGTTTTAATTGCAATGTTTGCAACAGACATATATTTAACATTAGTAGTACTTGTTATGGTAACAATAATGGTCATTGTTGCAAGGTTTTTTGGAACAAGAAGTTCTAAGAATTTTATAGATCAACAAAGAAACATAAGTATTGTAAATGGTTACATAGAAGAAATGATGGCAGGTCAAAAAGTTGTAAAAGTATTTTGTCATGAAGAAGAGAATAAGGAAAAATTTGATGAACTAAATGAAGCGTTATGTGATAGTATGACAAAAGCAAATAGTTATGCAAATACATTAATGCCTTGTATAATGAATATTGGTAATTTAGGTTATGTATTAATTGCAGTAATTGGAGGAGTTCTTGCAGTAAATAATATATTAACATTAGGAAGTATAGCAGCATTTTTACAATATATAAAAGCATTTACAAATCCTTTAGGTCAAGTATCACAACAAATGAACTCAATTATCATGGCTTTAGCAGGAGCAGAAAGAATATTTGCTTTAATTGATGAAGAATCAGAAAAAGATAATGGATATGTAACACTAGTAAATTGCAAAGAGGAAAATGGAAAAATTGTTGAAGTAGAAGAAAGAACAGGAATGTGGGCATGGAAACATCCTCATCATGATGGAACAGTAACATACACGAAACTTTGTGGAAATGTAGAGTTTGAACATGTAAAATTCGGTTATGAACCTAACAAAGTTGTATTACATGACATTTCATTAGTTGCAAAAGAAGGAGAAAAAGTGTCATTTGTAGGTGCAACAGGTGCTGGAAAAACAACAATTACAAATCTAATAAATAGATTTTATGATATACAAGGTGGAAAAATACGTTATGATGGAATAAATATTAAAAAGATTAGAAAACAAGATTTAAGAAGATCTTTAGGAATGGTACTTCAAGATACTAATTTGTTTACAGGAACAATTAGAGAAAATATCCGTTATGGTAAATTAAATGCAACTGACGAAGAAGTAGAGGAAGCTGCAAAACTTGCAAATGCTGATAGGTTTATAAAACATCTGCCACATGGATATGATACAATGATAGAAGGAAGTGGAGAAGGATTATCACAAGGACAAAGACAATTATTGTCAATTGCAAGAGCAGCATTAAATAATCCACCTGTATTAATTTTAGATGAAGCAACATCTTCAATAGATACAAGAACAGAAAAAGTAGTTCAAGATGGTATGGATAGTTTAATGAAAGGAAGAACTGTTTTTGTTATAGCACATAGATTATCAACAATTAAAAATTCAGATCTAATAATGGTATTAGACCATGGAAATATTATGGAAAGAGGAAAACATGAAGATTTAATTAAACAACATGGAATGTATTATGGTTTATATACAGGAGCAATAGAAATCGATTAAATTAAAAAATCAAGAAGACAATGTAATCTTCTTGATTTTTATATATTATTTAATTAACTATTCTTTTGGTAATTCATTATTATTTGATTTTTTAGTTGTTTCTTTTTTATTGTCTTTTACAGCTTCTGCCATTGCTCCTAAAGAACTTAAAGCATTTGTTGCTTCAAATGGGATGAATACTTTATTTGCTTCACCACTAGCTACTTTTTCTAAAGCTTCCAAAGATTTTAATTGAACTAGTTTATCATCAGGATTAGACTTTTTAATTGCTTCATAAACCATTTGAATTTCTTTAGCTTTAGCTTCAGCAACTTCACGAATAGCCTGAGCCTCACCGGCTGCTCTTCTAATTTGAGCTTCTTTATCAGCTTCAGCTTCTAATATAGCTGCTTGTTTCTTACCTTCAGCAATAGTAATAGCAGATTGTCTTTGAGCTTCAGATTCTAATATCATAGCTCTTTTATTTCTTTCTGCGTTCATTTCTTTTTCCATTGCGTCCTTAACGTCTGGTGGAGGTGTAATATCTTTAATTTCAACTCTATCAATTTTACAACCCCATCTATCAGTTGCTTCATCAAGAACAACTCTTAATTGTGTGTTAATTCCATCTCTTGAACTAAATGTTTCGTCTAATGTCATTTTACCAATAATATCACGAATAGTTGTAATTGCTAAATATTCAATACCTTTTTTCAAAGATTGAATTTCATAAACAGCTTTTGCTGGATCTGTTATCTGGTAAAACACAACTGTATCAATTGTAATTGTAACGTTATCTTTAGTGATAACATCTTGTGGTGGAATATCCATTGTTTGTTGTTTTAAACTTACAACACTTCTTACATGGTCTAAGAAAGGTATGATTATTGTAAGTCCGGCATCTGCAACCTTATAGAACTTACCTAATCTTTCTATAATGTATACTTCAGATTGCTTAACAATCTTAATTGACATTGCTGCTAAAATCACTACAATAACTAATAATATTATTAAAACTACCATAATTTTCCTCCTTATTTTTTAGTTTTAATTTTTAATTTATTAAAATAATAAAAACTATTTTTTTGGTGTAACAATTACTTTAACACCTTTTATTTCTACAACTTCAACTTCTGTACCTTTAAAAATTTCCATATCATTTTCTCCAATAGCAGACCAAAGTTCGCCGTCTATTCTTACTTGACCAGTAGAATTTATGGAATTTATATCTTTTGTAACAAGTCCTTTTTTACCAATTATAGAACTTACATTAGTTTTAACAGTTTCTGTATTTGCAAATTTTCTTACAAGTGGTTTTGTAGCTAAAATTAATATAACAGAAGAAATTAAAAATACTGTTGTTTGTATTATTATACTATCTGTAAGAAAACTTACAGCCATCGCAATTAGTGAGCCTAAAGCTAACCAAAAAATTAAAAATCCGGATGTTAAAACTTCACCAATTACGAAAACTCCTGCTAATATTAACCATATATACCACATAGAAAATATCCTCCTTTATTTACCAACTAATTCTATTATAACATATATTTGAAAAAAATGGAATATGTAAACCTAAAAAAAATAATAATTTAGTTACTGTTCAGACTAGATGAAAAATAAAAATAGTTATCCACAGAATATTACAAGGTTTGTAATACTAATGAAATAT
>CALXZU010000085.1 GCA_944393325.1 uncultured Clostridia bacterium | reverse complement strand
TTCGACCACTGCGGTAGCAGTTTAGTACTATAGTAATCACAAGTGCTATAAGAGTAATTCCGATTATTATTATTGTTCAATTTTTTAAAATTAAATTTCATCTTTTATCTCTCCTTCATTTGTATTAGTATTTACCTACTTTTATTTTTTTATTCTCACGCTACTTATTTTATTTATTAAAATAAGAAACAAAAAATTAGAACTCTTTATTGTATACACAATATATTATGTATGCATTTGTAAAAAAATAAAAGTTTTAGTTCACACTAAAAGCATATATTTCATATGCTCTTAGTATACTTTTATTTTATACATAAATAAGGTATTTGTAAATACCTTATAAGAAAAAATTGAAATATTTTTTTATATTTTTTTATGTTATAGTATATCATTTCTTTTTTAATTGTTAACCTTTCCATAATTTGCATTTTTATATGTCTATTTTATAACCTCATGCATTACTTCTGCTAAATATTTCATACTCACTAAACATTGGTCTAATGTATTCCCTGTTGCTCCCACTTCTATTATACTTGCATATTTTCCGGTATGTTGATTATATCTTGATGTTGTTACCATCATTGTTTTAAATAATCCAGGATACATTTCTTCTGCTTTTTCTTGTATTTTTATTGCAAATTTCAAATTCTCTCTCCAATTTGGATGCCATAGCCCGCCTTCATCTGTTCCTATTACAAACATTAATTGAGCTGCTTCTTCTTCTCCAATTTTTACTGTTGGTGCATAATCATTTCTCGAACCTATCGCATCTCTATGTATATCTATAATTATATCACTTGGTGTTGTTTGCAATATATTTTCCACCGTTTTCAACGAACGCGTATATGATCCATTATATGCCGGATAATCATGATAATCCATATTATGTATTACATTATAATTATACTTTTTTAGATATGTTTCAAGTTCTGTTCCTAATCTTGTTACTGTATAGTTTAAATCTGTAGTTCTATAATTTCCTGTTGGTGTATATGGATATTTTTCGCTTGATGTATAACTTTCACAGCTATGTGTATGGAATAATACTATGTTTTTATTATCTATCACTAAATCATTTGTATTAAATAAATCTTCTGTAAGCTGGTAACTTGTTTCATTCTTTATTTTAACACTTCTTATATTTGTATTACTTCCATCTTTTATTGGATTTTGTGTTATCACCTCTGTTTCTACTCCTGCTTCTTCTATTTTTTCAGTTTGATTTTCTAAATTTTCATTATTATCCTCTTCTTCACTTATTGTGCTACTCTTTTCTTTTTCTATATTTTCCATTCCATTAATAGCACTTATCTGTACTCCTAACATTCCTTTTAATACATTTTTACTTTGGTTTTGTTCTTCATCTTTTTCTTTATCTTCTTTTGCTATTTCTCTGTATTCTTTATTAATATTAGAAATAACCGGTATTGTCAAATCTAATGCTTGCATCATATTATTTTTTGATAATATATCTATTTTACTTTCTAACTTTTGAATTATACCATTTTCACTATTACCATTCTCTTTAGCTTTTCCTAAACTTTTCCCTATTAAAATTATTATCATTACTGCTAATGCAAAAGAAGATAAATATTTTAATATATCTTTCATTTTTAATACTGTTACATTAAACATAATATTCTCCTTATCTTAGGTTATTATATTTAATATATTCAAGATATTTTTTAATATGAATAAAAGTTTAAAATATAAAAAAAAAGAAAGCCATTTTTGGGCTTCATCCATAAAAACAACTTTCCTATTTTTTTATTACACTTTTCTCCAAAACCAGTCCAAACTATTATCAATACTTTTCTTTCCATTCTTTCTTGTTTCAATGTCATCTATCCACAAATATGCAAAGAATGATATAAATACAAATACAAAATCAATTACTACACATCTTGTTAATGTTGATAATAAATATCTATATTCTTCTGGTAATGTTGCAACTTGTGCCACATGTACTATTAATAATATTAGATAAACAAATAATACAACTGCTCCTATCATACTCTTTTTTACTTCTTGTGCTAAAAATATCAACAATATTGTTGCAAGAAGCATTAACAATAATGTTAGTGGGTTTGATATATCAAAATAGAACATCTTATCTCCTCCATTTTCTTTTGTTGTTTCTTTTATAATAACATTAATTCTTTTATTAATCAATGTTTTTAAATTACATTTTTGTTACAGTTTCATTACAGTTTTGTCTTATTTTCCTAATTTTTCTTCTATTAAATCCGCTATTTCTCTGGCTTTTTTTGTTATATATTCTTGCTCTTCTCCTTCTATCATAACCCTTACTAATGGTTCTGTTCCTGATGCTCTAATTAGTACTCTTCCATTTCCTGCAAATTCTTTTTCTAATTTTTCTATTGCTTCTTTTATTTCTTCATTTTTATCATAATCATATTTTTTATCTGAATCTACTTTCGCATTTATAAGTACTTGTGGATATAATTTCACAATATTTGCTAGCTCTGATGCTTTCTTTCCTTCTTCTAATATAGATTTTATTAGCATTAGTGATGTTAATATACCATCTCCTGTTGGATTATAATCAAGTAAAATTATATGTCCTGATTGCTCACCACCTAAGTTAAATCCATCTTTTAACATTTCTTCCAATACATATCTGTCTCCTACTTTTGTTTGTAACAATTCTAATCCATTGTCTCTTGCATATTTATTTAATCCCAAATTACTCATTACTGTTGCAACAATTGTGTCTTTGTTTAGATTCCCTTTTTTTCTTAAATTTTGTGATATTATTGCTAACAACTTATCTCCATCTATTTCATTTCCTTTTTCATCTACAGCTAAACATCTATCTCCATCTCCATCATATGCAACTCCTAATGATAATTTATTTTCTATCACATATTTTTTTAACCCTTCTAAATGTGTTGAACCACAATTTTCATTGATATTTATTCCATCTGGTTTATTATTTATAATTTTATATTTTATTCCTAATGCTTTGAATACTTTTTCAGCAACTACTGATGTTGCTCCATTTGCTGTGTCTAATGCTACTACAAAATCGTCTCTGTTGTATTTTTCTATTTCATCATCGAAATATTTTCTAAAGAAATATACATATTCATCTACTAAATCTAATGCATATTCTGATACTCCTATTTTATCTCCTACAGCTTTTAATTCATCTATTTTCCCTGATTCCATTACTTCTTCTATTTCTTCTTCTAAGCTGTCTGGGATTTTCATACCTTTATTACTAAAATATTTTATTCCATTAAACTCATATGTATTGTGTGATGCTGATATTACTACACTTGCATCCGCATTTAATTTTCTTGTTAAATAAGCTACTGCTGGTGTTGGTATTACTCCTAATAATTTAACATTTGCTCCATAGCTTAAAAAACCTGCTACCATTGCACTTTCTATTAATGTTCCTGATATACGTGTGTCTCTTCCTATTAATATTGTTGGCGTATGGTTTGAATGTTTTGATAACACATATGCACCAGCTTTTGCTACTCTATATACCAATTCTGGTGTTAATTCTGTATTTGCAATTCTTCTAATCCCATCTGTTCCAAAATATTTTCTCATAAGACTACTTCCCTTCTTTTCTATACTTATTTAATTATATTACTTTTTTCTACTCTTTGTTATTCTTTTTATTTTATCTAAAACTTCATCCTTGGACATGATAATCTTTTCTTTCACACTTAATGTTACCATATGTGGATTTTCTATATCTATTCTCTTGTTTTGCAATACTAAGCTCGGATTTATGGTTGTTAGTTCTTCTAATTTCTTTTCTCCTATTAATGCATTTATTTCTGAAAGTGCCTGTGGAATTTTTGGATAGATAGTATTTTGTCTATGTACATCTGATCCAAGTAAATGTATCAGATTTCCTTCGAAAAATTTTCTTACTATCATTTCTGCTTTTTTTCCATATTGACCTATTATACTTCCATAGTTTGCTTGCATTAATAGTCCTTTTTCCACTAAATCATAAACCAATTCTGGCTCTTTTTGTACAAATGTATATCTTTCTGGATGTGCTAATATTGGTACTAATTTATATTGTTGCATTTCATATATTACGTCATATAAGTTCATTGGTTCTATGTTTAATGGCAATTCAAATAAAACATAACTTGTATCATTTATTGTCGATGCTTTTCTTTCCTCTAATAGCTTTATTATATTTTCCGTCATATATATTTCATTTCCAAGATATAAATTTACATCTATATTTTTTGCTTGTAAATTTTCATATATCGCGTTTACCCACACTTCTCTTTCTGGTACGTTTGTCTCATAATATCCTTCCATATAATGTGATGTTGAAACTATTGCATCAAATCCTACATTTTTTGCTTCCTTTATTAAATTAAATGTTTCTTCTATACTCCTTGAGCCATCATCAATATTTGGTAATATATGTGAGTGTATGTCTATCATCATTTTCTCCTTTTGTTTATTTTAATTTTTTCTTTTCTTCGTCTAAATATTGATTTATTTGATTTAATATTTCTGTCGTTTTATCTAATGATACCTCTTCTGAATTTTCTATTTTTATATTTCTTTTTAATGCTTTTGGTATATCATTGTTTGTTTCTTCATTTTCAATAACTGATTTTGTTTTCTGATCGTTTTGTACTCTATTGTTTTGTGATTGGTTCATTTCTTTCCTTGCTACATTTTCTCTTTTTTCCATCATATTTGATACTCTATTATACATTTCTTGTCCTGCTTTTTTCGGTGATCTTGATGTATGCGCTTTATTTTCTGAAAAAGATGTTGAACCATAATAATATGATTGTTCATATTTTTTTGCATCTATTGTTACTTTATTTACAATAACACCTGCTATTCTTCCACCTACATTTCTTATATTTTTTATTACTCTTTTTAAATCTTCTTTCTTGGTAGCTTTGCTCGCTGTTACTATTACTGTTGTATCCACTATTCTTGCTAAAATTAATGAGTCTGTTACTAATTGACTAGGTGTCCCGTCAAATATTATTATATCACATAGACTTTTCAATCTTTCCATTAAATTAATCATCTGCTCTGATACTAATAATTCAGATGGATTTGGTGGTACATTTCCTGCTGTTATTACATATAAATTTTCTATTTCTGTTTCTTGTATGTAATCTGCTAAGTCATTTGATGCTTCCTCTGTATTACTATCTACTCCTGACAAATAATTAGAAAGTCCTGGCTTTGGCGATACTCCAAAAATTGAGTATACCCTTCCTTTTCTCATGTCAGCATCTATTAATACTACTTTTTTTCCTGCTTGTGCAAATGTTACTGCTAAATTTGATGATATCCATGATTTTCCTTCTCCAGGTAATGTTGATGTTATCAATATACTTTTTAATTTTCCCTTTGTATTCATGAATTGTATATTTGTTCTCAATGTTCTAAATATTTCAGAAATAGGAGATTTTGGTTCTTGATGTGCTACTAATTCTTTTCTCATTATTTTCTACCTCCTTTTTTCTTTTGAATTGCATTTCCATATATTGGTACTGATGCTAATACTGGTAATTTAAATTCTTTTTCTATATCTTCCGCTGTTTTTATTGTTGTATCAAGCATATTTGCAATAAGTACATAAACTATTGCTATTACTAAACCAATAAATGCAAAAATTATAATATCTCTCTCATGGTTTATATTAGATGGTGTGTTTACTATTTCTGCTTCGTCTACTACGTGTACATTGTATATATTATATATTTCTGCTACTTTTTCAGTAAATACTTTTGCAATTTCATTTGCAATATTAGCTGAATATTCTGCATTTACTGTTTCTACTGATATTTCTATCACATCTGCATCATCTACTAAACTTACTGATACATTGTTTTTTAAACTTTCCCACGACATATCTATACCAAGATTTGTTATAACTTGATTTAATACATCTTTACTTTTTACTAATACACTATATGTTGAAACTAATTTTGAGTTTAATGTTACATCTGTAGTTGTAATTGTGTTTGTTATCTCTCCTGGTGCACTTTCTGCTCCTGCAAGTACTAACGTTGTTGACGAGCTATACATTGGTGTTGTAAATCCCACTGTATAAATTACTCCTATTGCGATAAATATTAATACGATTAATACTATGTAGATTTTTTTACTCCAAAAAATACTAAATAGCTCTTTTAAATCTAATTCTTCCATATTTCCTCCTTCTATTTTACCATCTTTTGTATTCATACCTATATAGTATACATTCAAATTCATTTTTTTGCAATAGTTTGACAAAAAAAACCAAGATATTGCAATATATTAGTTATTACAGTAACTTGGATTTTCAATTTCTAAATTGTAATTTCTTGTTGGTCTGATTCTACCTCTCCATTCACTATTTTAACAAAATACTTTCCTGAACTTGGTACGGTAAATGTCAAATCTTCACTTGTTGACCAATAATTTTGTCCTTCTTTTTTATATTTTACTTCCCATTTTTCTATATACCCACTATATTCTATTTCTGATACCGTTATTTTGTATTCTCCACTTTCAGTTTTTGCACTACATTTAAAAGTAGGTTTCCCTGTGTTTCTATCTTCATAAGTAACATTATACAATCCTTGTGGCAATTGTTCTAAAGTATAATATGTTACACCTTCATATTCCATTCCATTGTAACTTACTACACTTCTTGTTTTTATATTTACAAAAAATTCACTATCTATTCCTTCTAATTTTAGAGCATCTATTGTAGTTTTATCATAATACCTGTAATCAGATTTATTGTCTGTTATTCCCGATACTGAACTTGTAAGTACTTTGTCTGCTTGCCCTCCAGAAAGGCTTAAATCTTTCCCATAATCAAGTACTTCATTATTTCCACTACTATATTCATCATATAGCTCATTTACTTTTACTTGCATTACTTCTAATTCTGTTGTAAAAGCATTTAATTTTGCTTGTTTTATTACATCAATTCCAGCTGATGTTCCTATTGATGCGAGTATTATTAAAACAACAATTGTAATTGCTAAACTTACCAATGTTATACCTTTTCTTTCGTTTAACACATTCATTCAATTTACCTCTTTCCAAGTTTTTTTATTTACAGCTTTATTTTATATGTTTTTTATTCTTTTGTAAATAGTTTGTTGAAAAAGATTTCTTTAAATGCTTATTTTATTACCAATAACTTTGTCAATAATTTATTTTTATTTTTTTATTGCAAGTATTACAAATCTCCCATTATCTCTTGAATATTCACATGTTGATAATGTTAAGAGTTTTTCTCTATAATTTATATTGTTTTCAATTTTATATAAAGATCTTTCTTTACATTTTTCTATATAATCATAATATTGTTCATCATTTTCAAAATCTATATAATTGTAATATATAAATTCGTTATTCTCTATTTTTTCGTATGCTTTGCTTTTAAAAACAGCTATTATTTTATATGTTTCGTCTTCTTCTAATGTTGTTAAGTTTATTATTGGATGCATTTTATAATAGCTTTCATCCTCATATTCTAACAAATTATCGAACATCAGTCCATTATTATTGTTATGTCCATATACTAAAAAGTTATCACTTGGCTTTTCAAGATTGTATCTATAATCTAAAAAAATTGAACCATTCATATCATATTGTTTTTTGTAATTTTTGGTTAGATAATATTCATTATTATCTGTCTGTAATATTGGATAATTTATTTCTGTTCCTTCTATATTAATCCAAGCTATTATTTCGTTGTTTTGTTCTCTAATCTTCTTTAAGTTTTCTATTTTATAATTAGTTTTTTCACTAGGTGTGTTGTTTTCTTCTTTTATCTCGCTATTATTATCCATAATTTTTCTAATATCTTCTATTTCTGTTTTGGATTTTTCTATATTTATAAAATAATTTATTATATAAATAATAGAAACCAGAAAAATTATTACAAGTAAAATATATATAACTTTTTTTACTCTTTTTGAAGTCACTTTTGCCTCCTCTCTATTCCAAAAATGGAGAACGTAATTTTTACGTTGCTCCACTTTTTCTATAATCTATTTTTCTTGTCTTTCATTTCTTTTTATTATAACAATTCCTATTGCTGATATTATTGCTGTAACTATAAAATGTCCAATGAAATTTTTATTTCCTGTTTTCGGAGTATAAACTAATTCTTTATTACTTACTTTAGCTTGTCCGAAAAATGCTAATGCTTGTGGTTGTTCTTTTATAATTAATCTATTTATAATATTGTAACCATCTACAATAGCTGTATAATTTTGAACCTCTTCTTCAGTAATTGAATAGTCTATTTTTTTACCATTTTCATCATACATAGGAATGTTATTAAATTCATAAGCCCAGTTATTATCCGCTGTTACTGTTCTGCTATCTACTTTTTCTCCATTTGCTAATAGATTTACAGTAATTTCAGTTGGTCTTGTATTGAATTTATTATCAAAGTCTTCCCATGTTTTTTGTCCTGATACATTTGTTGTTATTAATGTGTTCTTTATATTATTTCCTTCATAGCTTGTATTATAATCGTTTACAGCTTCTTCATTCACTGTATATGTAATAACATCTCCATTTACATCATACATTGGAATATTGTTAAATTCATAAGCCCAATTATTATCCGCTGTCACTGTTCTACTATCTACTTTTTCTCCATTTGCTAATAGCTTTACAGTAATTTCAGTTGGCCTTGTATTGAATTTATTATCAAAGTCTTCCCATGTTTTTTGTCCTGATACATTTGTTGTTATTAATGTATTCTTTATGTCATTTCCTTCATAGCTTGTATTATATCCTTTTACAGTTTCTTCATTCACTGTATATGTAATAACATCTCCATTTACATCATACATTGGAATATTGTTAAATTCATAAGCCCAATTATTATCCGCTGTCACTGTTCTACTATCTACTTTTTCTCCATTTGCTAATAGCTTTACAGTAATTTCAGTTGGCCTTGTATTGAATTTATTATCAAAATCTTCCCATGTTTTTTGTCCTGATACATTCGTTGTTATTAATGTATTTTTAATGTTGTTTCCTTCGTAGCTTGCATTGTATCCATTTACTGTATTTTCTAATACACTATAAACAATTTCTATTCCATTTTCGTCTAATTTTGGTAAACCTGCAAATTCATATACCCAGTTGTTTTCTGATGTTACTGTTTTACTGTCCACTTTATTACCATTTGCTAGTAAATTTACAGTAATAGTTTCCGGTCTTGTATTGAATTTATTATCAAAGTCTTCCCATGTTTTTTGTCCTGATACATTTGTTGTTATTAATGTATTCTTTATGTTGTTTCCTTCATAGCTTACATTATAACCATTTACATTTTCTTCACTTACAGCATATGTAATAACATTTCCATCTACATCATACATAGGAATATCATTAAATTCATAAGCCCAATTATTTTCTGATGTCACTGTTTTACTATCTACTTTTTGACCATTTGCAAGTAAATTTACAGTAATTTCAGTTGGTCTTGTATTAAACTTATTATCAAAGTCTTCCCATGTCTTTTGTCCTGATACATCTGTAGTTATTAATGTATTTTTAATATTTGCTTCTTCATAACTTGCATTGTATCCATTTACAGCTTCTTCATTTACTGTATATGTAATAGCAGTTCCATCTACATCATACATAGGAATATCATTAAATTCATAAGTCCAGTTGTTTTCTGATGTCACTGTTTTGCTATCCACTTTATTACCATTTGCTAGTAAATTTACAGTAATAGTTTCCGGTCTTGTATTAAACTTATTGTCAAAATCTTCCCATGTTTTTTGACCTGATACATTTGTAGTTATTAATGTATTTTTAATGTTATTTCCTTCATAACTTGCATTGTAACCATTTACATTTTCTTCACTTACAGCATATGTAATAGCATTTCCATCTACATCATACATTGGAATATTGTTAAATTCATAAGCCCAATTATTCTTTGCCGTTACTGTTTTACTATCCACTTTATTACCATCTGCAAGTAAATTTACAGTAATTTCAGTTGGTCTTGTATTAAACTTATTATCAAAATCTTCCCATGTTTTTTGTCCTGATACATTTGTTGTTATTAATGTGTTTCTTATGTTATTTCCTTCATAACTTGCATTGTAACCATTTACTGTATTTTCTAATACACTATAAACAATTTCTATTCCATTTTCATCTAATTTTGGTAAACTTGTAAATTCATATGCCCAGTTGTTTTCTGATGTTACTACTTTGCTATCCACTTTTTGACCATTTGCTAGTAAGTTTACTGTAATTTCAGATGGTCTTGTATTGAACTTATTATCAAAGTCTTCCCATGTTTTTTGACCTTCTACTTTAGTTGTTATTAATGTGTTTTTTATGTTATTTCCTTCATAGCTTGTATTATATCCTTTTACAGTTTCTTCATTTACTGTGTATGCAATAGCATCTCCATTTACATCATACATAGGAATGTTGTTAAATTCATAAGCCCAGTTATTTTCTGATGTTACTGTTTTACTATCTACTTTTTCTCCATTTGCAAGTAAATTTACAGTAATTTCAGCTGGTCTTGTTTCATATTTATTGTTACTATCTTCCCATATTTTCTGTCCTTCTACATTTGTTGTTATTAATGTATTTTTAATATTTGCTCCTTCATAACTTGTATTATATCCATTTACAGTTTCTTCATTCACTGTATATGTAATAGCATCACCATTTACATCATACATTGGAATATTGTTAAATTCATAAGCCCAATTATTATCCGCTGTTACTGTTCTGCTATCTACTTTTTCTCCATTTGCTAATAGATTTACAGTAATTTCAGATGGTCTTGTATTGAATTTATTATCAAAATCTTCCCATGTTTTTTGACCTGATACATTTGTTGTTATTAATGTATTCTTTATGTCATTTCCTTCATAGCTTGTATTATATCCTTTTACAGCTTCTTCATTCACTGTATATGTAATAACATCTCCATTTACATCATACATTGGAATATTGTTAAATTCATAAGCCCAGTTATTATCCGCTGTTACTGTTCTGCTATCTACTTTTTCTCCATTTGCTAATAGATTTACAGTAATTTCAGTTGGTCTTGTATTGAATTTATTACCAAAATCCTCCCATGTTTTTTGTCCTGATACATTTGTTGTTATTAATGTATTCTTTATGTCATTTTCTTCATAGCTTGCATTATAACCGTTTACAGCTTCTTCATTTACTGTATATATAATGAAATTTCCATTTTCATCATACTTTGGAATGTTATTAAATTCATAAGCCCAATTATTATCCGCTGTTACTATTTTGCTATCTATCTTCTTACCATTTGCAAGTAAATTTACAGTAATTTCAGATGGTCTTGTTTCATATCTGTTGTCATTATCTTCCCATATTTTTTGTCCACTTACGCTTGTTGCTTCTAATGTATTTATAATATTTGTTCCGCTAACAAATGCTGTATAGCCATTTACATTGTCTTCACTTACTGTATATGTAATAGCATCACCATTTACATCATACATAGGAATGTTATTAAATTCATAAGCCCAATTATTATCTGCCATTACTGTTCTACTATCCACTTTTTCTCCATTTGCTAGCAAATTTACAGTAATTTCAGTTGGCCTTGTACTATTAATATTTCCATTATCATACCAGATTTTTATTCCTGATATTTTAGTTGCAATTAACTTATTCTTTATATTATTTCCTTCATAGCTTGCATTATAACCGTTTACAGTTTCTTCATTCACTGTATATGTAATAACATCTCCATTTACATCATACATTGGAATATTGTTAAATTCATAACCCCAATTATTATCCGCTGTTACTGTTCTGCTATCTACTTTTTCTCCATTTGCTAATAGATTTACAGTAATTTCAGTTGGTCT
>CALXZU010000084.1 GCA_944393325.1 uncultured Clostridia bacterium | reverse complement strand
GGAATGAAAAAAGGCGTTGAAAAAGGAAGATTTCAAATAATTAAAGCTATGTTAAATTTAAAACTTTCAGATGAAATAATAATAGCTACAACAGGAATAGGTAAAAAAGAATTAGAAAAAATGAAATTAACAAAAATTAGTAATTAATCTATTTAGGAGGAGTTTTTATGGTATTATCAAATTTTGAAAGCACATTAGCAACAATAATAGAAGAAAATGTTGAGAAAGGAAGACAAGAGGGAATGAAAAAAGGTGTTGAAAAAGGAAGACAAGAAGGAATGAAAAAAGGCGTTGAAAAAGGAAGATTTCAAATAATTAAAGCTATGTTAAATTTAAAACTTTCAGATGAAATAATAATAGCTACAACAGGAATAGGTAAAAAAGAATTAGAAAAAATGAAATTAACAAAAATTAGTAATTAATCTATTTAGGAGGAGTTTTTATGGTATTATCAAATTTTGAAAGCACATTAGCAACAATAATAGAAGAAAATGTTGAGAAAGGAAGACAAGAGGGAATGAAAAAAGGCGTTGAAAAAGGAAGATTTCAAATAATTAAAGCTATGTTAAATTTAAAACTTTCAGATGAAATAATAATAGCTTCAACAGGAATAGATAAAAAAGAATTAGAAAAAATAAAACTAACAAAAAACTAGTAATTAATCTATTTAGGAATAATTCTTATGATATTATCAAAATAAATTATTTTAAAAATACAAAATTTAAATTAATAATTTAAAAATGTTAATGCTATTGAAACATATATTATATTATATTTTATTTTATTATAATTTATTATATGTTTTGATATAGATATGCAATTATTTTTAATTTTTTCAAATTTTTAGATTCGTCTTCAAATCGATGAAAATTCCTGATAATCATTAAAATAAGATGTTTTATTAAAAATAAAATATAATTGCATAAATTTTTATAGGAGGTGATGCTACAATAAATATAGTCAGATTCAAAAGATAATTAATATACAAAAGATTATAACTCCTTAATTATATATTTTTAAAAAAATTCAATGTTTATTTTTAGTAAAAAACAATCAGGCAATTTTACCTGATTGTTTTTTATTTAGTATTATTTTTTTACAATATATAGTTAAAAATTTCTATTTATTTTAATTGCATTATAATACTTTTTTCTTTATGAATATAATTCCAGCTGTTAAGATTATTAATGTACTAACTCCTAAGATTACATATATTGCATAATTTTGATTTTCACCAGTAGGTTCTGTTACCAATACATATCTATGGTCATCATCTCCACCTGGATTTCTTCTTCCGTCACTTGTTGGCATATAATCTCCAGGTACTGTAAATTTCTCGTTATCATCTGGTTTAGATGTTCTTCTTCCTTTTAATACATTTACCTCAATGTCATTATAGAATGTTAAATCATCTGCACTATTTGATAATATTTTTGATACCTGTAGTTTAGCAGTTCTTGCTTCAAATTTCATATCTTCAAAGTAATCTGTTGCTAGGACTTGGTTAAATCCTTGTAATTCATCAAATACATTTTCTGACCAATATATTCCTTTTCCTCTATCATCCTTAAGTCCTGGAAGTTGTATAGTTCCACCATTATATTTAACAGTTTGTGTTTCCACATTTCTAATATTAGTCCAACCATAATCCTCATTTGTTTTTCCAGATGGATCATTATTAATTACGCTTTCTTCTTCATATGCTAAATCATTTGATAAGTAATCCATCATTCTTAAAACTTGTGGTGCTATTAAATCCCCTTCATCACCTCTTATTCCAAAGATGTAATATCTATCTGTTGAATAATCTATTTCAGAATTTGTGTTATCTGCTATTATATCATATGTTATTTCTAATTTTGCTCCTTGCATAATTTCACTATCTAATTCTATACTAATATCTCCAGACCCATTTTCATCTTCTTGTAAAAATCTTAAATGATCTATTGTTTCCTTTCTTGGATCTCCTTCTATTACTACTTGCCCATTAGCTAATGTTACTTTAACATATGCTACTTGTTTAGTAACCTCCATTGTTTGTATTGGTCTTCTTATTATTCCAAAGTCCATATTATCAAATATGTATCTTAGTCCATCTCCAGTCGTTTGTTCTTCAAATGTACTTTCATTGTTTAATGCCTGGTCAAAGTCTACTTTTATTTCAAATCCTCTTGACCTTGCTTCTATTGCTGTTAGTGCTTTTTCAGCCACAGCTTTTACTTCTGTACTCGTGTTTTCATAATAATATGTATCTTCTAAATTAAGTCTGCTTGAAATAATATCATATTTTTCTCCAGTATTTTCTCTTACACCTATTTCATCTCTTGCGTCTGAAAATCTTTGTGCTCCTGCATCTGATGTTTCATCTCTATACCAATAATCTGTATCACTAGCTGCTGTTGCTTCATTATCAGGTCTATCTCCTCTATATATAGTTGATTTATATACATCTACATCTTTAATTTCTTTTCTTCCATCTGGAGTTATTATTACACTATTATTTCCATATGTAAATCTTAATAAGTATTTACCTGGTATTACACCTTTAAATTCATACTTTCCTGATTTATCTGTATATACAGTTGCTGGTACTACCTCTCCTGAAAGTGTTGGTAATGTTTCTACTTTATATAGGTTTGCAATAGTTGACTCTGAACCTGGTGTTCCTATTTCTCCTTGTAAGTTTGCATCACCTAATGTATCTGATACTCCTGCTTCATTAGGATTCCCTTCTATTGATATTAAATCTACTGTTACATTTTCAACTACATTTGGATCAGGATCATATATACCATTTCCTATTCTTTCTCTTAATGTTTTTCCATCAGCTGAAGTAATTCCTGCATTTTCTAACATTTCTGCAACAGCTTCATCTTCCCATACTGTTCCTTTTATAATTCTTCCTTCTTTTACTTGTAACTTAAAGTCTGGCGCACTGTCTGTATCATCTTCATATGTATCTTTATTTCCTGGTTCTGCTGAACCTGGTCTTGAGTCTTTATCTATTCCAGCATAATGTATACTAAATCCAGAATCTGAATATGTTGAATATGATGTTATTTCAGCTACTGTGTCTAAAATAGTTTCTTCTTCACTTAATAATGTATATACCGCATCATTAGTTACTCTATATGTAATATACACATATCTTACTTCCATAGGGCTTAAATTTTGATTTACCCTTAATACTTCTGAATTATAATTACCAGAACTATTTCCTTGACTATGTTCTGCAATTACTGTTCCATCTTCATATTCTGCACTTTCAAATTGATACCTATTATCATAGTAACTTACTATTTCATTTATTCTTGTATAAAGATTTGTTGACTCATTTCTTAGTGCTATTTTATATCTTACATATATTCCTAATGATTCTGGATTATTTTGATTGTATACTACATCTGATGAATATATTGGCTGAGTATATGATTGTAATCCATACTCATCTCCGAATTTTACACTAACATCAAATCCATCTCCATACTCACTGTTCTCAAATCTTTGATTATAATTGTATGTATGTTCATATCCAGCTATAGTTACTTTTACTTTTTCAATGTCCTCTACTAATGCCATATCTGGTTGTTCTCTTTCTTTTATACCTAAGTCAAATCCTTCTCCGTCATTTTCTCTTATATATACATACTCATTTTTCCTTATATCTTCTTTACTTTGCATGTCTACTAGATATCCTGAATGTCCTTTTGCTTGGAATGCATCTCTTGTATTTGCATTTATTAGATATTGTTCATATGTATAATTTATTGGATATCTTTGTTCATCATGTCCCATTGTAGTTGAACCATATTCTAATTCACTTGTATGTTCTCCTTCTGTATAATTTAAATCATGTGTTTTGCTTCCCGCATCATTTCTTGATTCTCCTACTGGTCCTGTTGTTCCGCTATGTGTTATTTCTGAGTATTCTCTATTGAATTCATCCCTTGCTGCTCCTTCTATTGCTCTTGTTCCATCATATCCTGCATCTATTATATCTGGACTTTCTAATAATGGTATTGATTCATAACTCATTCCATTATAAGTAAATTGTATATAATATTTGTCTATATCATCTATTAATACATCAACCATTTCATAATATCCATTTGAGTCTGTATCAATTGAATTTATTGTAGTTCCTCTATCTCTTCTTTCATCTACTGCACTTTCTCCGGCTGTTTCTAAAGCTGATTGTGTTTTAAATGGTACTTCATTTCCATTACTGTCTAATAGTTTTACTGTTACATTTGCAACTAGCTTATCTACTCCTTCTGTATAAGCATATCCTCCTTGTATTACTGTTCCTTTTCCATCAAGCATTTTTTCAAATACTTTTCCACGTAGTTTTACCCACTTTCTTCTATTTTCAAAAGTTATACCATTAAATTCGCCATTATTCGGATCAGAGTTATCTCCTTGACCAGGCACTTCTACATATCCATTTTGTCCTGGATATTGTTCACCAGGTCTTCCAGTTGTATAATATGATTTTCTTCTTACTACTACAACTTCTCCTTCGGTTACACCTTGCTGTCCATTACAGAATATATATTCTGGGTCTAATTCATATCCATAGTCATCAGCATTTACTGAAACTTCTTCTACTGTATATGTTCCTGTTCTTATATTATATACTTCTATTATTCCATTTTCATCTGTTTTAAATGTTGTCGCTTCTTCTTTGCTTCCATATTCCATATTATAGAATTGTACTTTTCCTTCCGCTTCAGATATACGATTTCCGCTACTATCTATTCCTATTACATAGCCTTCTTCTCCTCGTAATTTGAAACTTACTCCTTGCATTGGTTGTCCACTGTCTCGGTCTTTTTTAACAACCTTTAAATTACCAGTGTCTTTTTCGTTTTCCATATAGATTATTTGTACTGTTCCACCTTCACCATCTACTTCTATTGTCATTTGTACATTATGTTCATATCCATAATTATCATTTATTGTTTCTGTTAAAATATATGTTCCTGGTGTTAAATCATCAAAATGATAATATCCATTTGTAGTTTTAAATTCCTCTCTATATGTTCCATCTGTTTTTTCTAATACACCTTCTATTTCCAAGTATACCTCATAATCGTCTTCTTTTTCATGTTCGTCTTTATCTACTTTATATAAATCTATATTAGTATTAAATAGTGTCCATTCTATAAATTTTTCATCTATTTGTTTATCAACAGATTCACGATATCTTACATCTACATATCCACCTGAAAGAGAATAAACACTACTCGTTGTTACTAAATTCATTTGGTGAGTATATCCTGTATTACATGTAGTTGTCCAATATCTATATTTTACTCTTCCTCTCCATGTTTCATATTTCATACGTGAACGCTCTATTGACTGTTCTGCTCTAACACGACTTATGCCTCTTGCTTCATATAGACTAGCTGGCATTGTTAGATAGAATGTACTATTTCCAGGGATTGAGCTTACTACGTTTCCTTCTGAATCACATGGTTGCCAATCTCCTCTATTTATTAATGCTCCTGACTTATCATATACTGTTACTTCATATTCTTTTGTATAATTTGAACTACTTTCAAATGGTCCAAATACATAATTATCACCTATTTTTCTTACATGAATCCAATCATTTAATCTCTCTAATTCTATTTCTGGAAGATTAAATGGTCCATATTCAACAGTTGGTCCTGTTACGTTTGTTACGCCATTATAATAATATGTAGTTCCGTCACCACATCCAGCACGTGATCTTCCTCCAGCTATATATGCACTACCGTCATTACAATGTACTAATCCTGTTACTCCTCCTGTAAATGTGTGACTATCTATTAACTCAGTAGCTGATGGTTCATAATAATAAAGGTTTGTACTACTTGGGAATATTCTCCAACCATTTGCATCTATTGAGTAACCTAGGCTTCCAACTTTTGATATTTCCCAATTAGTTTCAGGTGGGTCTACTGCCATACTTTCAAATTTTGAAACTCCTACCATGGCTACTGCTAATAATATCATTCCTACTTTTCCAAATTTGTTTATTTTAAATTTAAACTTAATTCCTAAGAATACCAATATTGCAATAACTGCTATAATTGCACCAATTGAAATATATACTCCTATACCTGTTCCTACACCTATAATTAGGTCTGCTTCTGAATAATCATCTTCACTAGGATTTCCATTTCCAGGTGTTGAATCTGCATCTTCTGTTCTTGGTATACTTCCTTCTGCTGAACCTATTTCTGCTGTATTTTTAAATGTTCCTGCATCTTCTTCAGTCATTGTTTTTGTTAATGTTAATGTTAATTCTTTGCTTTCTCCAGGATTAATTACTTGGTTTGCTAATCCTCTGTTTACAAGTCTTCCGTCTTCTTCTGACCAGTTTGAGTTTTCTCCTGCTTCAAAACTTAATCCTTCTGGAATATTATCATATATTTCGTTTACTGTTGCTGCTGATTTTCCTTCGTTTGTTATTACTATTTTGTATTTTACATCTACTTTTGCTCCATTTAATTCTTTTGCTCTTATTTCTACTCTTCCTAATTTTGTATCATTATATGTATAATCTCTTGTTCCATTTACTGTTGTAACTGTAGCTCCTGTTATATATTTGTCTAATTTTAAATCATATCCACCTTTTTCAATTAAACCTATATCTATATTGCTTATATTTTGACTTAATGCTATTTGGTCTGTTAAACCTACTTCTTCTTTTTGTCCATCTAATGTTATACTTTGAGACATTGCATCAGAGTTTACATCTTCTGTTGCTCCACTTACTTTATATTGTGATAATATATACATGTCAGTATTATATCTAAATACAACTACGTAATTTCCTACAGTTAGTCCTTCAAATGTATATCTACCATTATTTGTTGTTGTTTGTGCTTTAACATTACTTGAATCACTTAAGTCTACTAATAATACTGCTAAGTCATCTACTAAAGGTTCTCCTTCTTGTCTTTCTCCATCACCATTTGCATCACTCCATGCTGTTCCTGATATACTATATCTTTCTTCTGGTACATTTGGATTGTCTGGTGTATCAGGTGTATTTGGTGTGTCTGGATTATCCGGATTTGTTGGATTATCTGGTGTTACTGGTGTATCTGGGTCATCTGGGTTTACTGGTTCATCTGGATTTTCTTGTCCTTCCTCATATCCATATGGAAGAATTATATGTTTTACAATATTAGATGTTTTTGTTTCCGCTTGATCATTTTGAACCACCATATTGTTTTCAACTTCTGTTTTTTCATAAACATATCCAGCAATTGCCTCAACTTTTACATTTATTGTTTCTTGATATGGAATCCATGTATATAAATCTATATTAGGTAATTTATTTCCTTCCTCATCTGTACTTGTTGCACTTATATCTTCAGTAATCGTTTGTTTTTCACCTAATTTTTTTACTAATACTTGTTGTCCATTTATTTCTTCCATTTCTTCTATCTGTTCATAATAATCATATGTAACACTTCCTGGAGTTACATTATCTGGTAGATAATCTTTTATATTTACATATACTGCTCCATTTTCATTTTGTTGAAGATTATTTACACTATTACAAGTAATTGCTACATTATATATTATTGTATCACCATATGCTACTTCTTCACCTTCTGTTTCAGATGTCATTTCTACTGAAATATCTTTATATGCATGTACCATTCTGGTTTCGTTTGTTTTATATTCATTTTCTCCTACTGTAACTGTAGCATTTGCTGTAAGTTCTACTTTTCCGTCTTTACCATTTTTTTCTGCTAACTCACCATTAACATTTCCAGAAATTTTATATGTTCCACTTTGATGTGCAATTATTGTTATTGCATTATCTTCAATTACTCTTGAAAAATCATTAATTGGTTCTGTTCCTATATATTTTCCTTCTGTAGAATATTCAGTTTTATATCCTAATATTGCCTCTCCTTCTTCATCTATTTGGAAACAATCTGGTACTTGTATTCTTACTGCAACTTCTTCTCCTGTTGGATTATCTAAATTAAATCCTATATCCCAAGAGTTCTCATCTCCAATTAATGCACTCCAAAGGAATGTTTTTACTTCTGATGTTTTTACTGTATTTTTTATTTCATAATTAGATATTTCTGTATCTTCTATATATGTCTTTATTACTGAACTAATTCCTTTTTCTGTTTCCCCTTCTGCTAAATCTTCAACTAATACTTCATAATATTTTGTTACTGTTTCATTTGCTTTTACGTTTTCTATAACAATTTCTTTTTCAGTAATATCTTCGTAATTATATTTATATGTTCCTTCAGATTTATAGTAATCTGCTTCTAATTCTCCATATTTTACACCTTCTGGTATTGTTCCAACTATTCTTACATTTTCTATTGGTTCATCTGTTACGTTGGTAATTTCTATATTATATTTTATAAATTCTCCTTCATAAACTGAATCTCCATCTTTTAGTTCTGTATTTCCTCTTACTGGAGTTACTTTTACCTCTAAACCATTTATTTCATCTTGAGAAGGTGCTCCGACTTCTTCTTTTGCTTGTTCTTCTACAGCTTCTGTTACTTTATCTATTATATTACCATTTTCTTGAGTATTTGAAACATTACTTTGGAAATCTTCTATTGTTATTTTTTCTTCAATAGTATTTTCCTCAGCACTTCCATCTACAGTATAATTATTAGTAAATATTACACCAATTTTATCTGTTCTACTTTCAATATCTTTATTTAATATTATTGATGCTGGTATTTTTATATTAGTCCTTAAATCTAAATTATTCTCTGTATAAACACTTTCTTTTCCTGTTAAATTTGCTACTATATATGTGTTTCCATCTTCACCTTGTTCTACATATGGTTGTTCTAAACTTAAACCATTGCTATATACTATAGAACTATCACCTAATATTACTTTTTCAATATCACTTGGTAGCTTTATTCTTATTGTTGGGTTATTAAATAAATTATATGCTACATTTGATGAATTTAAATATATATCAAATGTTACTTCATTTTGCTTTTCATTTGTCCAATTTGTATTATCTAAACTTACTTCTACATTTGTTGTACTGTTCTTTACTTCAATTGTTTCTTCTTCATCATTTCTATAACTTTCTTCTTCTACTGTTTGTGTTGTTTTCTCAGGTTCTTCAGTATTATTTACATTAACTCCATTATTTTCTTCTTCATTATTATTTAAATTTAAGTCTATATTTAAAGTTGCTCCTACATTGATTCTTTCTTCGTTACTGCTTTCCACCTCTATTTCTACTTCTTTTTCAAAAGTTCCAACTACACTTAAATTTCTTACTATATCTCTATCTTCTACATTTAGTACATCACTTTTTATTTTCTTTACATTTTCAACTTTTATTATTCCTTCTTTTTCTATCTTACTTGTTTCTATTGTTATACTATTTACATCTTCTCCATACTCTACTACTACTTCTCCATTTTCACCAAAACTATTATTATCTATTGTACTTACTATATTTCCATTTTGATCTATTATCTCTACTTTTCCGTTCTCTCCTAATACATCTACAAATCCATCTTTTAATATCTTTGTGCTTTTATAATATACATCTCCTTCTTTCTCAAATGTATTCTTTTCTTCTATTTTTAATCTTTCTTGAGCTTCTTTATTACTTATTTCTATCTCATTTTCTTCTTTATATTCTGTTTCATATGTTGTTCCATTTATTACATTTGATTTTATATGTCCATTATATATGTCTTCTCTTGTTGTACTTACTGTTGTTAATTCTCCTACATTTTCTGTTACTTTACTTCCTAATGTTCCTTCACTTATTATTTCTCTTTCCTCGTCAAATAACACTGCTTTATATTCTACATCACATATTAACTCTCTTTCTTCTTTTTCTTCTGTGTATGTATCATATTTTGCAATGATTATATATTCATCTCTATCACTTTCACTTGGTTTCTCATTATAGATTGCTTCCCCATTTTCGTTTTCATTACTTGTTCTTATTACCAAGTTTCCATTTGAAGCATCATAACTATAATCTTCTTCTATTTCTTCTGTCTTTCCATTTGTTACTTTGCTTGATTTTTCTATTACTTTTACTTCACTTGGGTATTTTCCATCTATTTGATTTACATTAATATTCAATTCTGATAGTTTTATTGCATTAAACTCTTCTTCATTTTCATATTCCATTCCTGTCCTTAATGCATATTCTACTATAGTTCCCTTCTCTCCATTAGAAAGTGAATAATTTACATACTTATTAATAGCACCTTCTAAAATGCCATTTACATTATTGTCAGCACTAAAACTAGTTTTAAAATATAGCTTATTTACAGCTAATGCTAAAACCACTATTACTACAAATGCTAAAATCTTAATTAAATCTTTTCTTCTCATGGTCAATTCCCCCCAATTTCTACTATTTTAATATTACAGGATTTTCATTTTTATTTCAAGATTTGTACTATTTCAAAATATAAATATTACTTATATCCTTTTAGGGAAGGTTGTTTAAGCTATTTTTATTAAAATAATATTACATTTTTATTACAACCATTAAATATATTTTATAAAAATCCTTCTTTCTATTATTTGCGTAGTTTTTATCCACATTCAAATCCTTAAAAAAGAAAGGTAGAACTAATCTACCCTTCTAATTTTTATAACACCTTTTTCTTTATGAATATTATTCCAGCTGTTAGGATTATTAATGTACTAACTCCTAAGATTACATATATTACATAGTTTTGATTTTCACCAGTAGGTTCTGTTACTGTTACCAATCTGTAGTCATCATCTCCTCCAGTTTCTCTTCCTCCATCTGTTGGTATATAATCTCCTGGTATTGTATAGTCATCATCTTCTCCTGTTTCTGATGTTCTTCCTCCTTTTAGTATGTTTACCTCAATATCATTATAGAATGTAAGGTCATCTGCTGTGTTTGATAACAATCTTGATACCTGTAGTTTTGCTGTTTTTTGTTCAAATTTCATATCTTTAAAATAGTCTGTTGCTAAAATTTGGTTAAATCCTTCTAACGCCTTATGTGCATCTTCTGACCAGTATTCCCCTTTTGCATTACTTCCTGCAAATCCAGGAACCTCTACAGATATACCTTCAAATGTTTGTTTTTCAGTATTTCTAATATTTGTCCACTTATAATATTCATTTGTTCTATTTGTTGGATTTCCATTTTCATCAACATCATTATTTATCACAGTTTGTGGGTCATATGCTAAACCATTTGATATATAATCTGTTAATCTAAGTATTTGTGGTGCTATTAAATGGTCTAAACTACTTTGTATTCCATAGATGTAATATTCATCTGTATCATAATCTATTTCAGAATTTCTGTTATCTGCTATTATATCATATGTTATTTCTAATGTTGAACCTTGTAATATCTCACTATCTAATTCTATACTTATTTCACCACCAGTAATGTTACCATCAGCATCTTCTCTACCAGATTCAATATCTGGTAAAAACCTTAAGTGTTCTATTTCATCATATCTTGGGTCACCTTCTATTACTGTCTGTCCATTAGCCAATATTACTTTTACATATGCTATTTCTTTATATACATCCATCGATTGTATAGGTCTTCTTATTATACCAAAGTCCATATTATCAAATACATATTTAAATCCTCCTGCTTGTTGCTGTTCAAATGTTGTTTCACTATTTTCGTCTGTATCACCATTATAGTAGTCCATTTTTATCTCAAAACCTCTTGTTCTTGATTCTATTGCTTCTAATGCTTCACCTTCTGTATATCCTTCATTTGTATTTGCATAGTAATAAATTTCCTCAAGTTTCTTTCTACTTTCAATAATATCTATTGATTTACCATCTGCTGATCTTATTCCTATTTCATCTCTCGCATCTGATAATCTTTGTGCTCCCATATCTGCTGTTTCATTTCTATACCAATAGTCCGTATCACTTTCTGCTCTATTTCTGTTTTCCTCGTTTTCTCTCCAGCCTCTATATATAGTTGATTTATATTTGTCTACATCATCTATTGTTTTTATCTGTGTTCCATCAGGTGCATATATCACACTTTCATTACCATAAGTAAATCTCAATAAATATTGTCCTGGTACTACTCCAACAAATTCATAATTTCCTCTTGCATCTGTATATGTTGTTGCATCTCCTACTTCGCCTCCTATTGGATATAATTGAGCTATTTGTGAATCTGTACCTTCTGCACCATCTGTATCCACTTCGTTTAATATATTTGCTTTTGATAGATCAATTTCATCTCCAAAATTTTTAGCCAATAGTATTAAATCAACTTTTACATTTTCTACAACATTTTCTGTTCCTTTCTCATATTCACCATTTCCTATTCTTTCTTTAACTTGTTTATCTTCTTCTGTTCCATCTTCATTAGTGAATGTAAACGTTTGATTTCCAGCCAATAAGTCTTGTATAGCTTCATCTTCCCACACAGTTCCTTTTATTGTTCTTCCTTCTTGTCTTTGTAATCTAAGGTCTGGTGCACTATCTGTATCGTCTTCATATGTTTCTATAACTCCTGGTTCTGCTGAACCTGGTCTTGAGTCTTTATCTATACCTGCATATACACCATTTTCATCAAATGTTGAATATGATGTTATTTCTGTTACTGATTCTAACGTTGTTTCTGTTGTATTTGGATCTACCATACTATTTATTTTTTCATCAGTTACTCTATATGTAATATATACATAGCTTGTTTGCATAGGTTCTAAGTATTGCATTACTGGTATTCTTGTTGCTCCTCCTTCAGAATTGCATCCTGTAATTTCTCCACCACCTTCATATTCTGCTCTTACAAATTCATATCCTTCATCATGGTAATTCGTAATTTCATTTATTCTTGTATTAAGGTTTGTTGATTCATTTCTTAACGCTACTTTATATGTTACATATATTTCTAATCCTTCCTCGTTTTGTTTGTTTTCATTATATACTATATCTGATGAGTATATTGTTTGAGTATATTCTTGCATTCCGTACTCGTCTCCGAATTTTATACCTGGATCAAATCCCACCGGTTCTTGTACTTGGAATCTTTGATTATAATTATATGTATATTCATATCCATTTAAACATATTTTAGCTTTTTCAATGTCTTCAACTAATGCCATATCTGGTTGTTCTCTTTCTTTTATTCCAAGGTCAAATCCGTCAATTACTGTTTCTTCGTTCTTCCTTATGTCTTCTCTTCTTCTCATATCCTCTAAGTAACCTGAATATCCTTTTTGTTGGAATGCATCTTTTGTATTTGCATTTATTAGATATTGTTCATATGTATAATTTATTGGATATATTTGCTTATCATGTCCAAATGTGTCTGAACCATAATCTAATTCACTTGTATGTTCTCCTTCTTTGTAACTCAAGTCTGAAGTTTTACCTCCATTTACATCACTTCTTGATTCACCAACTGGTCCTGTTGAATTACTATGAGTTATTACTGCAAATTTATTATTAAATGCACTTCTTACTGGATCTGTCTCTATTGCTCTTGTTCCATTATAACTTTCAGAAAGTATATCCATATCTAATAATGGTATTGATTCATAACTCATTCCATTATAAGTAAATTGTATATAATATTGGTCTAATTTATCTATTAATACGTCTACAATTGTATATTCTCCATTTGAATCTGTATCAACTGATGTTACTGAAGCTCCTCTATAGCTTGGATCTGGTGTATAATCTCCTGGTACGTCTAATGTTTGCTCTGTTCTAAATTCTACTATATTTCCACTACTATCTAATAAGTTTACTGATACATTTGCAACCAATTCGTCTGTTCCTGGCACATATGAATATCCGCCTTGTATTACAGTTCCTTTACCATCAAGCATTTTTTCAAATACTTTTCCTGAAATCTTAACCCATTTTCTTCTGTTTTGGAAATGTATACCATTAAACACTCCAGCATTTGCATTTTGATTATTTCCTTGACCACTAACTGTTATATTTCTTCTTGTTTGTCCTGGATATTGTTCTCCAGATAATCCTGTAGTATGATATGATTTTTGCCTTACTACCACAACTGTTCCTTCCATTACTCCTTGTTGTCCCTCACAGAATACATATTCTGGGTCTAATTCATATCCATAATCATCAGGGTTTACTGATACCTCTTCTACTGTATATGTTCCTGTTCTTATGTTATATACCTCTAATACACCATTGTTATCTGTTTTAAACGTTGTTGCTTCAGCTTTATTACCTGTATATCTCATATTATGGAATTGTACTTTTCCAGTAGCTACCCTTATAGGGTTTCCTCCACTGTCTATTCCTACAACATAGCCTTCTTCTCCTCGTAACTTAAAGCCTACTCCTCCCATCGGTAGTCCACTGTCTATATCTTTTTTAATTACTTTTAAGTTACCTGTGTCTTTCCAGTTCGTCATATATGTTATAAAAACTTGTCCATTACTTCTTGTAGTTGTTATATATGCCTCAACATTTTGCTCATAACCATAATTATTATTTATTGTTTCTGTTATTCTATACGTACCTGGAACTAGGTTATCAAAAGTATATTTTCCGTCTGTTGTTGTAAATTCTTCTCTATATGAACCTCCTACTTGTTCAAGAACACCTGATATATTTATATGTACATCAAAATTATCATCTTTTTTCTCATATTCATCTAAGTCTACTTTATATAATCTTATAACTGTATTAAATGTTGTCCATTCTATAGTATCTTCTGTCCATAAATCTTTTTCTTCCCATACCTCACCTGTTTTAGTCTCTGGATACTCTGCATTTTGGTGGCGGTTACCTGAACCATTAGTTGGACATGGATCATCGTCCTCATATTCAAACCATGCATAAGACCATTCATATTTTTTTCTTTTATTTGGTTGCCATTTTCCTTGTGTTGCTTCTACACGACTAACTCCTCCAGCATTCTCTAAGGTAGTAGCATCTACTGATAAATAAAATTCAACATCACCATCTCCATTTACCGAACCTCTATAGTTTCCGTTTGCATCACATACTGAATATCCTAGTGTTCTACCATTCTTTCCATATATTCTAATTCTATATGCCTCATCATCTGAGTTTGATGTAGCATTAAATGGACCTAGTACATATCTCCTTGTTCCTCCAGTTCCAACCTCTTTTATTGGTATTCTATCAAGATTATGTGGATTTTGTTTTTCTAATTCAATTGCAGGTCCTAATGGTATCCAAGATCCATAAGTATAAGTTATTGAAGAAGTATAATAATACCTTGTAGGACATTTACATTTAGCACCACTAAATCCAGCTGCTGGAAATACCCAATCATCAGCACATATAGCTGAATCAAAAGGTCCTCCACTAAACCCATGCGTTGTTTCACCATTCCCAGTATATCTTAACGAGCACCAACCTGAAGCTGCATATACATTACTACTAATATTTATTCCTAATATTGCCACAACTATTATTGATAATCCTATTTTAGTTATTTTTTTAATTTTAAATTTAAACTTAATTCCCAAAAATACCAATATTGCAATAACTGCTATAATTGCTCCTATTGAAATATATACTCCTACACCTGTTCCTACACCTATAATTATGTCTGCTTCTGAATAATCATCTTCGCTTGTATTTCCATTACCAGGTGTTGAATCTATATCTTCTGTTCCTGTAACACTACCTTGTGCTGTTCCTATTTCCGCTGTATTTTTAAATGTTCCAGCATCTTCACTTGTCATTGTTTTTGTTAATGTTAGTGTTATTTCCTTACTTTCTCCTGGATTAATAGTTTGATTTGATAACCCTCTATTTATAAGTTTTCCGTTCTCTTCTGACCAACTTGCATTTTCACTAGGTGAAAATGTTAATCCATTTGGTACATTATCATATATTTCATTTACTGTTGCTGCTGAACTTCCTTCATTAGTAACTACTATTCTATATTTTATATCCACTGTAGCTCCTTCTATTTCTTTAGCTCTAATTTCTACTCTTCCTAGTTTAGTATTATCATATGAATACTGCTTTTCTCCAGCAGATGTAGTTACTGTTACACCTGTTATATATTTATCTAATTTTAGATCATATCCACCTTTTTGTGTCAAACCAACATCTATATTATTAGCATCTTGATTTAAAGTAATTTGATCTGTTAATCCTACCGCTTCTCTTCTTCCATCTAAAGTTATTGTTTGTTGCATTGCATCTGAATTTACACTGTCAACCACCCCACTTGCTCTATACTCTGCTAACATATATGTTGCAGTATCATATCTAAATACAACAAGATAATTTCCTTGTTCTAATTCTTGGAAAGAATATCTACCATTACTTGTTGATGTTTGTTCTTTTACATTGCTTGAATTACTTAAATCCACTAATAATACTGATACTCCATCTATTAATCCTTCATCATCTTGTCTTTCTCCATCACCATTTGCATCATTCCATGCCACACCTGATATTGAATATCTTGCATTTGGATCACTTGGATTGTCAGTCCCTCCAGGATTATTTGGGTCATCTGGATTATTCGGATGGTCCGGATTATTTGGATCATCTGGATCTGCTGGCTGGTCTGGATCCTTTGGATTATCTGGGTTTTCTTCATCATAATCATATGGAAGAATTATATGTTTAATTGTATTTGAAGTCTTTGTTTCAAATCTATCACTTCCATTTTCTATATCTTCTCCAATTTCAGTATCAAATTGTTGGTTTTGAATTGTTACACTATTTTCAATTTCTGTTTTTTCATATACATAGCCAGCTGTTGCTTTAATTTGTACATTTATAGTCTCTTTATATGGAATTATCGTATTTATATCCACGTGAGGTAACCTTTCTCCATTTTCATCTTTTTTCGTCTCATATAAATCCTCTGTTATTGTTGTTTTATCAGTAAATCCATTTGCTACTTCATTTCCGTTTTCATCTACTTTATTTTTAATTTCAAAATAATCATATGTGATACTTTCTGGTATTATGTTTTCTGGTAAATAATCTAAAATATTAATTGATAGTCCGCTGTTTTCATCAATTGCTTCACTCATGTCTTCACATGTAATAGATATATTATAATTTATTTCATCACCATATCTTAATTCTTCGCCTTCATTATCTGATGTCATTTTTACAGATATACTGTTAATATGATGTATCATTCTGTTTTCATTAGTTTTATATTCTGTATTATCAGATGTTATAATAGTTGCTGATGTTATTACATCTTTTTCCACATTTTCTCCACTATTTACCCCATCTTTCTTTTGTAATCCTATAATATATGTTCCACTTTTTGTCGTTGTTATAACAATTTCATTTCCTTCAATATTATAAGAAAATCCTTGTAGGTTTTCTTCTATACTAGTATTTTTATTAATAATTCTTGTATCATAATCTGCTTCATATGCATTTACATATATATCTTTATTATCAATAACCTCTTGGCTCATATCAAATATCTGTGGTATTTCTATTCTTATTGTTAATTCTTCTTCTGTTGGATTATACAAATTAATTCCGTAATTCCAACGATTATATAATCCTGATTGAGTTGTACCTGAAGACTTAGACCATAAAAATGCTTTTACATTACCTTGTTGTATTTTATTATTAAAATCAACATTATTTATCACTGTATCATCAATATATGTTTTTATATTTGTTAAAATGTCTTTTTCATTTTCATCATCAGGTAAATCTTCTACTTGTATTTCATAATACTGACTAATAGTCTCTCCTGCTTTTATTGTTCCTATTTCTATTTCTTTCTCTTTAATGTTTTCATCAAAATCGTACTCATATTTTAAATCGTTTATATCATCAAATCTTGAAATTAATTCTCCATAAACAGTTCCTTCAGGTATAGTTCCGATAACTTTGACATTTTCAATTGGATTACTTGTTGTATTAGTAATCTCTACATTATATTTTATGAATTCTCCTTCATAGACAGTATCACCGTCTTTTAACTCAGTATCACCTTTTACTGGAGTTACTTTAATCTCTAATCCATCTATCTCATCTTGAGAAGGAGCACCAACAATAGCCTCTTCTTTAGCTTTATCTTCTACTACCTCTGTAACCTTATCAATAATGCTATTTCCATCAGATGTGTCATTATTGTTTTCTGTTTTATTTCCTTCAAAATTTGTTATATTTATTTCTCCTTGTTTAGCACCTTGTTCAGTACTTCCATCAACAGTATAGTTATTTGTATATATTACTGTTAACTTATCTTTTCTGCTTTCAATATCTTTATTTAATATAATAGACACAGGTATTTTTATATTTGTTTTTAAGTCTAAATCACTCTCAGTATAAACTGTTTGTTTTCCACTTAAATTAACTACAATGTATGAACTTCCATCTTCGCCTTGTTCTACATATGGTTCTTCCATATTTAAACCATTGCTATATACTATAGAACTATTACCTAATATTACTTTTTCAATATCACTTGGTAGTTTTATTCTTATTGATGGACTATCAAATAAATTATTTGCAACATTTGATGAATTTAAATATATATCAAATGTTACTTCATTTTGCTTTTCATTTGTCCAATTTGTATTATCTAAACTTACTTCTACATTTGTTGTACTGTTCTTTACTTCAATTGTTTCTTCTTCATCATTTCTATAACTTTCTTCTTCTACTGTTTGTGTTGTTTTCTCAGGTTCTTCAGTATTATTTACATTAACTCCATTATTTTCTTCTTCATTATTATTTAAATTTAAGTCTATATTTAAAGTTGCTCCTACATTGATTCTTTCTTCGTTACTGCTTTCCACCTCTATTTCTACTTCTTTTTCAAAAGTTCCAACTACACTTAAATTTCTTACTATATCTCTATCTTCTACATTTAGTACATCACTTTTTATTTTCTTTACATTTTCAACTTTTATTATTCCTTCTTTTTCTATCTTACTTGTTTCTATTGTTATACTATTTACATCTTCTCCATACTCTACTACTACTTCTCCATTTTCACCAAAACTATTATTATCTATTGTACTTACTATATTTCCATTTTGATCTATTATCTCTACTTTTCCGTTCTCTCCTAATACATCTACAAATCCATCTTTTAATATCTTTGTGCTTTTATAATATACATCTCCTTCTTTCTCAAATGTATTCTTTTCTTCTATTTTTAATCTTTCTTGAGCTTCTTTATTACTTATTTCTATCTCATTTTCTTCTTTATATTCTGTTTCATATGTTGTTCCATTTATTACATTTGATTTTATATGTCCATTATATATGTCTTCTCTTGTTGTACTTACTGTTGTTAATTCTCCTACATTTTCTGTTACTTTACTTCCTAATGTTCCTTCACTTATTATTTCTCTTTCCTCGTCAAATAACACTGCTTTATATTCTACATCACATATTAACTCTCTTTCTTCTTTTTCTTCTGTGTATGTATCATATTTTGCAATGATTATATATTCATCTCTATCACTTTCACTTGGTTTCTCATTATAGATTGCTTCCCCATTTTCGTTTTCATTACTTGTTCTTATTACCAAGTTTCCATTTGAAGCATCATAACTATAATCTTCTTCTATTTCTTCTGTCTTTCCATTTGTTACTTTGCTTGATTTTTCTATTACTTTTACTTCACTTGGGTATTTTCCATCTATTTGATTTACATTAATATTCAATTCTGATAGTTTTATTGCATTAAACTCTTCTTCATTTTCATATTCCATTCCTGTCCTTAATGCATATTCTACTATAGTTCCCTTCTCTCCATTAGAAAGTGAATAATTTACATACTTATTAATAGCACCTTCTAAAATGCCATTTACATTATTGTCAGCACTAAAACTAGTTTTAAAATATAGCTTATTTACAGCTAATGCTAAAACCACTATTACTACAAATGCTAAAATCTTAATTAAATCTTTTCTTCTCATGGTCAATTCCCCCCAATTTCTACTATTTTAATATTACAGGATTTTCATTTTTATTTCAAGATTTGTACTATTTCAAAATATAAATATTACTTATATCCTTTTAGGGAAGGTTGTTTAAGCTATTTTTATTAAAATAATATTACATTTTTATTACAACCATTAAATATATTTTATAAAAATCCTTCTTTCTATTATTTGCGTAGTTTTTATCCACATTCAAATCCTTAAAAAAGAAAGGTAGAACTAATCTACCCTTCTAATTTTTATAACACCTTTTTCTTTATGAATATTATTCCAGCTGTTAGGATTATTAATGTACTAACTCCTAAGATTACATATATTACATAGTTTTGATTTTCACCAGTAGGTTCTGTTACTGTTACTAATCTATAGTCATCGTCTCCTCCTGATATTCTTCCTATATCTGTTGGTACATAATCTCCTGGTATTGATAATTCATCATCTTCTCCTGTTTTAGATGTTCTTCTTCCTTTTAGTATATTTACCTCAATATCATTGTAGAATGTTAGGTCATCTGCTGTATTTGATAATATTCTTGATACCTGTAATTTAGCTATTTTTTCTTCAAATTTCATATCTTTGAAGTAGTCTGTTGCTAAAACTTGGTTAAATCCTTGTATTTCATCATATGCATCTTTTGACCAATATGGATCATTTTCATCATATCCATTAAGTCCTGGGAATGTTCCTTCTCTATCGTTATAGTTAATTGTTTGATCTGTTACATTCCTAATATTAGTCCAGCCGTAGTCTTCATTTGTAGCTCCATCATTATTTATCACAGTTTCCGGATCATATGCCAAATCATTTGATAAATAATCTGTTAATCTTAAGATTTGTGGACCTATTAAATCATCTAAATTATCTGAATGTATTCCATAGATATAGTAGTCGTCTGTATTATAATCTATTTCTGAGTCTCTATTATCTGCTATTATATCATATGTTATTTCTAATGTTGCACCCTGTAATATTTCACTATCTAACTCTATACTAATTTCTCCACTAGTCTCTGGCCTATCAGAACTTACATCTGGTAAAAATCTTAAGTGTTCTATTGTATCATGTCTTGGATCTCCTTCTATTACTGTTTGTCCGTTAGCTAGTTTTACTTTTACATATGATATTTCTTTATAAACATCCATTGTTTGTATAGGTCTTCTTATTATACCAAAGTCTAAGTTATCAAATTCACATTTTAATCCTTTTTCTTGTTCTGCATACGTTGACTCATTATTACGATTTTCGTCATAATCTACTTTAATTGAAAATCCTCTTGACCTTGCTCTTATTTCTGTTAATGATTCCGATTGTGTAACCTCATTATTAGAATTTCCATAATAATATGTTTCTTTTAGTTGTCCTCTTTCCTCAATTACATCAACAATTGTTCCATCTGTTCTTTTTGCTGTTTCATCTCTTGCATCTGATAATCTTTGTGCCCCATTATTGTCTGATGTTTCCTCTCTATACCAAAGGTCATCATCATTACTATTTACTCCATTTTTATCTCCACCTCTATATATTGTTGATTTATATTTGTCTAAATCTTCTATTTCTTCTCCTTCTCCTTCTGTTCCGTTAAGTGGAATTATTACACTATCTCCTTTATATGTAAATCTTAGCATATAATTACCTGGTATTACTCCATTAAATTCATAATATCCATTTGTTCCATTCTCTCCTGTTGTTACTCTTGCTTCTTTTTCTCCTCCTTTTTCTCCTGTTCCTCTTATATAAATCTTTGCAACTGTTGATTCTATTCCTGGTCCACCATCTTCTGTAATTTCATTTGATAGGTTTGTTTCTGACTCTGATAAATTAGCATCTTTTGCAACTTCTATTAATTCTACTGTTACATTATTTACCACATTAGGGTCAGTATTGTATAAACCATCACCTATTCTTTCTTTAACTGTTCTATCTCCATCTGGGAAATGAATTGTTTGTAGCTCAGATCCATTTAATAATTTTTGTATTGGTTCATCTTCCCATACTGTTCCTGAAATTACCCTTCCTTCTTTTACTTGTAGTAGTAATCCTGGTGCACTATCTGTATCATCTTCATATGTTTCTATAACTCCTGGTTCTGCTGAACCTGGTCTTGAGTCTTTATCAACTCCTGCATATACACTACCATCTGTATCAAATGTTGAATATGATGTTATTTCTGTTACTGATTCTAATGTTGTATTATCTACATTTACCAAAGTCTTTATTTTTTCATCAGTTACTCTATAAGTAATATATACATAACTTGTTTGCATAGGTTCTAACTCTTGCATTACTGGTATTGTTGTTGAACCACCTTGAGAATTACATCCAGAAATTTCTCCTCCACCTTCGTATTCTGCTCTTACAAATTCATATCCTTCATCATGGTAATTTGTAATTTCATTTATTCTTGTATCAAGGTTTGTTGACTCATTTCTTAATGCTACTTTATATCTTACTTCTATTACTAAGCCACCTGGATGATTTTCGTTATACACTACATCTGATGAATATATTGGTTGAGTATATTCTTGCATGCCATATTCATCTCCGAATTTTACACCCACATCAAATCCTGCTGGTTCTTGTACTTGGAATCTTTGGTTGTAATTATATGTATGTGTAAATCCATTTATTGATACATTTACTTTTTCAATGTCCTCTACTAATGCCATATCTGGTTGCTCTCTTTCTTTTATACCAAGGTCAAATCCATCAATTACAGTTTCTTCATTTAATCTTATGTCTTCTCTATTTCTCATGTCTTCTAAGTAACCTGAATATCCTTTTTCTTGGAATGCATCTTTTGTATTTGCATGTATTAGATATTGTTCATATGTATAATTTATTGGATATATTTGCTTATCATGTCCAAATGTGTCTGAACCATAATCTAATTCACTTGTATGTTCTCCTTCTTTGTAACTCAAGTCTGAAGTTTTACCTCCATTTACATCACTTCTTGATTCACCAACTGGTCCTGTTGAATTACTATGAGTTATTACTGCAAATTTATTATTAAATGCACTTCTTACTGGATCTGTCTCTATTGCTCTTGTTCCATTATAACTTTCAGAAAGTATATCCATATCTAATAATGGTATTGATTCATAACTCATTCCATTATAAGTAAATTGTATATAATATTGGTCTAATTTATCTATTAATACGTCTACAATTGTATATTCTCCATTTGAATCTGTATCAACTGATGTTACTGAAGCTCCTCTATAGCTTGGATCTGGTGTATAATCTCCTGGTACGTCTAATGTTTGCTCTGTTCTAAATTCTACTATATTTCCACTACTATCTAATAAGTTTACTGATACATTTGCAACCAATTCGTCTGTTCCTGGCACATATGAATATCCGCCTTGTATTACAGTTCCTTTACCATCAAGCATTTTTTCAAATACTTTTCCTGAAATCTTAACCCATTTTCTTCTGTTTTGGAAATGTATACCATTAAACACTCCTGTATTTGCGTTTTGATTATTTCCTTGACCCGGCACATTTACATATCTTCCTGGATAGCTTTCTCCTGGCCTTCCTGTTGTATAATATGATTTTTGTCTTACTACTACAACAGTTCCTTCCATTACTCCTTGTTGCCCTTCACAGAATACATATTCTGGGTCTAATTCATAACCATAGTCATCAGGGTTTACTGAAACCTCTTCTACTGTATATGTTCCTGTTCTTATATTATATACTTCTAATACTCCATTATCATCTGTTTTAAATGTTGTTGCCTGTGATTTATCACTTGTATATTCCATATTATATAATTGTACTTTTCCAGTAGCTACTTTTATTGGACTTCCTCCACTATCTATTCCTATAACATAACCTTCATCTCCTCGTAACTTAAAGCCTACTCCACCCATAGGTTTACCACTATCTATGTCTTTTTTAATAACTTTTAAGTTACCAGTGTCTTTCCAGTTAGTCATGTAAACTATACATAGTTTTCCACCTTCTGCTGTCACATCTATAACCATTTGCACATTTTGCTCATATCCATAATTATTGTTTATAGTTTCTGTTATAATATATCTTCCTGGTACTAATCTGTCCCATGTATATCTACCATTAGTTGTTTTGAAATGTTCTATTGTTCCATCAGGTCTTTGGAATGTTCCTTCTATATCTAAGTACACTTCATAATCATCTTGTTTTTCATGTTCATCTAAATCTACTTTTAGTAATTCAATAATAGCTTCAAATGTTGTCCATTCAATTTCATCATATGTCCATTCTTCATCATAGATATAACCATCATCTTCTATATATCTTGGAGTATAAGTTCCTTGGTGTCCTGATCCTGTACCATTCATACATATTCCACCAGTATAATAATACCTTACTTGAACATAATGCCAATAATATTGTCTATAATTAGTCATCTTTTTAGCTCTTGCTGTTACACGACTAACACCTCGTTCAAATGCGCTTGCTGATAGACTTATATAGAATGTTACTTCACTATTCTCATTTCCATTACCTCTAACAGAACCAACATTATTTCCATTTTCATCACAAATTGAATATCCTAAAGTTCCTCCACTCTTACTATATACTGTTATAGTATATGGTTCTGTTGTATTTGTTTTACTAACAAATGGTCCCAATACATATTTTCCATTTACTTTTCTTGCAGGTATTCTATCACCTTTATCTATTCTATCTATATTTGCAAGTGGTGATGTATATTCTTTTGCTCCATATGTATAACTTGATGAATAATATCCAGAAACTCTAGCATATGCAGACTCTGAATCAGTACAATGTGCATTTTGTCCATCTATATCAGTATTCCAACCTGCTGCAACAGCTCCATGATTATAACAATAAGCTGTGCTTGTTGGAGCTCCTGAAGCTGAGAACAACTTGTTTACATAGCTTATATAGTGGAAACTTACTGCTAATGTTTCATTACTCATGCTTATTCCTATTATACCTACAACAAATATAGATAATCCTATTTTAGTTATTTTCTTTATCTTAAATTTAAATTTAATTCCTAAAAATACCAATATTGCAATAATTGCTATAATTACACCAATTGAAATATATACTCCTACACCTGTTCCTACACCTATAATTATCTCTGCTTCTGAATAATCATCTTCACTAGTATTTCCATTTCCAGGTGTTGAATCTATATCTTCTGTTCCTATAACACTACCTTCAGCTGAACCTATCTCTGCTGTATTTTTAAATGTACCCGCATCTTCACCTGTCATTGTTTTTGTTAATATTAATGTAACTTCTTTACTTTCACCTGGATTAATAGTTTGATTTGATAAACTTGTATTTACAAGTTTCCCACCATCTTCTATCCAGTTTGAATTTTTAGTTGTAGAAAACTCTAATCCATTTGGTACATTGTCATATATTTCATTTACTGTTGCTGCTGAACTTCCTTCATTTGTTACTACTATTCTATATTTTATTTCTACTTTTGCTCCATTTATTTCTTTTGACCTTATCTCTACTCTTCCTAATTTAGTATTATCATATGAATATTGTTTATCTCCAGCAGATGTTGTTACTGTTACATCTGTTATATATTTATCTAATTTTAAATCATAACCACCTTTTTCAGTTAAACCTATATCTATATTACTTGCATTTTCATTTAAAGTGATTTGGTCTGTTAATCCTACTGCCTCTCTTTTTCCATCTAAAGTTATTGTTTGTTGCATTGCATCTGAATTTACACTTTCAGCCACTCCACTTGCTTTGTATTCTGATAACATATAAGTAGATGTATCATATCTAAATACAACAATATAATTTCCTTGTTCTAAATCTCCAAAAGAATAGTTACCATTACTTGTTGATGCTTGTGCTTTTACATTATTTGAATCACTTAAATCCACTAATAGCACTGAAACTCCATCTATTAATCCTTCATCATCTTGTCTTTCACCATCACCATTTGCATCATTCCATGCTATACCAGATATTGAATATTTTGCATTAGGGTCACTTGGATCATCAGGTTCTCCAGGATTATTTGGGTCGTCTGGGTCACTTGGGTCACTTGGATCGCTTGGATCAGTTGGTTCATCTGGATCATCTGGATTTTCTTCATCATAATCATATGGAAGAACTATATGAATGACTTCATTTGATTCTTTAGTAGCTATATATTCTGTTTCGATTTCTACTGGTTCGTCTGTTGTCTCATCATCTTCTGGTCCATCTAGTTGAGGATTTTGAACTGTCACACTATTTTCTACTGTTGTTTTTTCATATACAAATCCAGCTCTTGTTTTTACTTGTATATTAATAGTTTCTTGATATGGAATCCAAGTATATAAATCTACATCAGGTAATTTATTTCCATCAACATCTTCTCTTTCAAATATAGTTTCTGTTTTTGTTTTCTTTTCTGAAAAACCAACATCAATTTCGGCCAAGTCGTCTGATGGCTTTTCAGTTATTTTTTCGAAATATTCATAAGTAATACTTTCCGGTTTTACATTTTCAGGTAAGAAATCACGAATATTTACATATACTCCACTAGTTTCAGTTACTATATCAGAAATACCTGTACAACTAATTGAAATATTATAAATTATTTCATCATTATATCTTACTTCTTCACCTTCAGTATCTGATGTCATCTTTACAACTACACTATCAAAACTGTATTTTATCCTATTTTCATTTGACTTATATATAACGCCATTTTTATTAATTGTTGCTATTGTTTTTAATTCTACGTTTCCGTCAGGATATTCCTCTTTAAGTTTTGATTCATTACCTCTTAATACACCAATTTTATATGTTCCACTTTGTTTAGCATTAATTGTAACATCTCTTTCATTAAAATCACATGTATAATCTGTAATTGGGTTTTCTACTATAGTAATATCTTCATTGTTTATAGAAGTTACATATTCTGATGTATATGCACCTGAATATACTCTAAAATTATCAACATCTTCTTGATTTACTGTAAATATTTCTGGTAATTCTATTTTAATTTCTACTTCTTCACCTGTTGGATTATATAAATTTATACCATAAGCCCACTCTCCAGCTACTCCATCAGGTGTAGACCATAAGAATGCTTTTACATCACCTTGTCCTATCTTATTATCAAAATCAACACTGTTTATTACTGTATCATCAATATATGTTTTTATATTTGTTGAAATATCTTTTTCATTTTCATCATCAGCTAAATCTTTTGCTTCTACTTCATAATAGCTGTTTATTGTCTCTCCTGCTTTTATTGTCCCTATTTCTATCTCTTTTTCTGTAAGATCTTCATCAAAACTATATTGATAGTCACGGTCTTCTAATGTATCAAATCTTGAAATTAATTCCCCATAAACAGTTCCTTCAGGTATAGTTCCGATAACTCTAACATTTTCAATTGGATTACTTGTTGTATTAGTAATCTCTACATTATATTTTATGAATTCTCCTTCATAGACAGTATCACCGTCTTTTAACTCAGTATCACCTTTTACTGGAGTTACTTTAATCTCTAATCCATCTATCTCATCTTGAGAAGGAGCACCAACAATAGCCTCTTCTTTAGCTTTATCTTCTACTACCTCTGTAACCTTATCAATAATGCTATTTCCATCAGATGTGTCATTATTGTTTTCTGTTTTATTTCCTTCAAAATTTGTTATATTTATTTCTCCTTGTTTAGCACCTTGTTCAGTACTTCCATCAACAGTATAGTTATTTGTATATATTACTGTTAACTTATCTTTTCTGCTTTCAATATCTTTATTTAATATAATAGACACAGGTATTTTTATATTTGTTTTTAAGTCTAAATCACTCTCAGTATAAACTGTTTGTTTTCCACTTAAATTAACTACAATGTATGAACTTCCATCTTCGCCTTGTTCTACATATGGTTCTTCCATATTTAAACCATTGCTATATACTATAGAACTATTACCTAATATTACTTTTTCAATATCACTTGGTAGTTTTATTCTTATTGATGGACTATCAAATAAATTATTTGCAACATTTGATGAATTTAAATATATATCAAATGTTACTTCATTTTGCTTTTCATTTGTCCAATTTGTATTATCTAAACTTACTTCTACATTTGTTGTACTGTTCTTTACTTCAATTGTTTCTTCTTCATCATTTCTATAACTTTCTTCTTCTACTGTTTGTGTTGTTTTCTCAGGTTCTTCAGTATTATTTACATTAACTCCATTATTTTCTTCTTCATTATTATTTAAATTTAAGTCTATATTTAAAGTTGCTCCTACATTGATTCTTTCTTCGTTACTGCTTTCCACCTCTATTTCTACTTCTTTTTCAAAAGTTCCAACTACACTTAAATTTCTTACTATATCTCTATCTTCTACATTTAGTACATCACTTTTTATTTTCTTTACATTTTCAACTTTTATTATTCCTTCTTTTTCTATCTTACTTGTTTCTATTGTTATACTATTTACATCTTCTCCATACTCTACTACTACTTCTCCATTTTCACCAAAACTATTATTATCTATTGTACTTACTATATTTCCATTTTGATCTATTATCTCTACTTTTCCGTTCTCTCCTAATACATCTACAAATCCATCTTTTAATATCTTTGTGCTTTTATAATATACATCTCCTTCTTTCTCAAATGTATTCTTTTCTTCTATTTTTAATCTTTCTTGAGCTTCTTTATTACTTATTTCTATCTCATTTTCTTCTTTATATTCTGTTTCATATGTTGTTCCATTTATTACATTTGATTTTATATGTCCATTATATATGTCTTCTCTTGTTGTACTTACTGTTGTTAATTCTCCTACATTTTCTGTTACTTTACTTCCTAATGTTCCTTCACTTATTATTTCTCTTTCCTCGTCAAATAACACTGCTTTATATTCTACATCACATATTAACTCTCTTTCTTCTTTTTCTTCTGTGTATGTATCATATTTTGCAATGATTATATATTCATCTCTATCACTTTCACTTGGTTTCTCATTATAGATTGCTTCCCCATTTTCGTTTTCATTACTTGTTCTTATTACCAAGTTTCCATTTGAAGCATCATAACTATAATCTTCTTCTATTTCTTCTGTCTTTCCATTTGTTACTTTGCTTGATTTTTCTATTACTTTTACTTCACTTGGGTATTTTCCATCTATTTGATTTACATTAATATTCAATTCTGATAGTTTTATTGCATTAAACTCTTCTTCATTTTCATATTCCATTCCTGTCCTTAATGCATATTCTACTATAGTTCCCTTCTCTCCATTAGAAAGTGAATAATTTACATACTTATTAATAGCACCTTCTAAAATACCATTTACATTGTTATCTGCACCAAAACTAGTCTTGACATATTCTTTTCCTATAATTAATGTCAAGATTAGTAACAAAATTAATGTAATTACTTTTACCACATTTGCTTTTTTCATTATAAAGCCTCCCAAAATAAAATAATCCTTATATTAATATTACAAACTTTTTTTATCAATTGCAATGTATGTTTTTTCCAAAAAAGTAAAAATAATCCTCGTTATTTTACGGAAACTGTTTTAACAATTATTTATTTAAAAAAATTTACATTTTTATTACAAATTTCCACAATTTATTTACAGATTGTTCAAAACCGTTATTTGCGTAAAGTTTAATTAATCTTGGTATATTTTTAAGTGAAAAAATGAACCTTTTTTACTAAACAAATTGTTTAATAAATTAGGTTCATTTTATATTATTTAGCTATTATTTATTTGCTTTTCATTTTAGTTTTTTCTATTCTTTATTACCTAAAGCCTTTCTTTTAATTAAGAATATTCCTACTCCTAATCCTGTTAACAATATTATTCCTATTGTAATTGGTATTACAAATCCTAGGTTAGCACCTGTTGCCGGTGTTACAACAATTGTTTCTGCTGTACTATCATCTATTTCTGTATGTCCTGTACCTGGAATATAATTTCCTGGTATTTCCTCAGGTTCTGAACCACCATTTTTATCTAATGTTACAAGTTCTGTTTCGTTATCTAATGAAATGTCATCAGATGTTGCAAGTAATTTAGAAACATTTAGCATTACTTGTGCATTTTCGCTAGGTGCTAAATTATGTTCTTTTAAACTTTCTGTATAAAGAATAATTTTATCATTTATAGAAGAATTTTCATTATTGTATACAACCTCAGCTACAATGTCTTTAATTTCATCTAATGTTTTTATTTCCCAATCAAGGTTATCATCTGGTTCAAATGCCCAATCATTATCTAAGTAATCTATTACAGCTGTTGGTGTAATTGTAACAATATCTCCTTCTATTATTCCATAAGTATAATAATTTTCAGATAAGTAATCTAGTTCACTTATATTTGTTGCTTTAATTTCATATCCTACTTCTAATCTTGCACCCTGGATTAATTCATTGTCTATTTCAACTCTTACATAACCATTAGCTGGCACTGATGTTTCTGATGGTCCCATATAAGTTAGATGATCACTTTGTCCTGTTATATTTCCATCTTCATCAAATGTAACATTATTTATTTCTTGTCCATTTGCAAGAGTTAATTTAAGTAAAGCAACTCTTTTAGTTAATTCCATCTTTTGTCTTGCTCTTTCTACTATACCAAAGTCAACATTATGGATTTCATATGTATATCTATCTCCTGAAGATGCTGTATATACACTTTCATATTCTACACCAATTCCCATAGTTGGAGTATATGAATTCATTTTATCTATTGTTGTTTCTGTATATGCTGTTATATGTTTTATTTCTTCATCTATTTGTTTTCTTAACTCATAGTCATCAATTGCATCTGTTAATCTATTATCTACGTCTTCTTTAAACCATTGTTTATTTGTCTGATCTCTTGAGCTATCATATATAGTTCCTTTATATTTTTGTACTGTATATGTTTCATCTCCCCAAGTATACATTAATGTATAATCACCTGGTATGAAGTCTGCAATTAAGAAATCTCCATTACTATCTGTTGTAGCCGTATATACTTTTCCGCTTCCAGTATTTTCAGTTAGCGTAATTGCTACACCTTCTATTCCTAATTCTCCATCTTCATATGCACCAGAGCCTTGTCTAATTTCTCCTGTCATTAATTCTCCTGTTGTAGAATCCAAGAATACTTTACCACTTAGGCTTCTTGCATCTGCAACTTCTAATTTAAATCCTGGTGCTTGATCTGTATCATCTTGATATGTTTGTTTATCTCCTGGTGTACAATTTGCTGGGTTAGAATCTTTATCTACACCTGCATATACACTACCATTTGCATCAAATGTTGAATATGAATTTATTTCTACAACATTATCTAAAACTTCTCCGTCATTTAATATACTTACAACTGTCTCTCTACTTAATTGGAATTCCATATAAATATCTGACGTTGTTTGTGGATCTAATTCCATATTTGTATCAATTATAGTTTGTGCATATTCGTCACTATATGTTGAATCTGTATGATTTAGTTCATCTCCTGTTATGCTTCCATTTTCATCTAATGCTGTTCCTACTTTTAATAATGTATATCTACTATCATAGTAATCTACTATACTATTTATTCTACTTATTAAATTTGTAGATTCATTTCTTAAAGCTATTCTATATGTTACATATACTTGCAATTCTCTTGATGGATCTTCTTCATTTATATATTCGTAATCTGCTTTATAAATTGCTCTTGTATATGACATAGTTCCATATTTATCTCCAAATTTTACACCTACATTAAATCCATCTCCATATTCACCTTGATTTACAAATCTTTGTGAATAATTATATACATGTTGATATCCATTAACTGATACTCTTACATTTTCTAAGTCTTTAATTAATGCCAAATCTGGTTGTTCTCTTTCATATAAACCTTGGTTAATCCATTTGATTTCTTCCATACCATATTCAAAATTATCCCAAATGCTGTATCCTGTTTCATCAGTATTTCCCGTAATTAAGAATTGTCCATTATTTATTAACGTTGAAGAATGGTTATTTAAATCCAAATTATAATTTAAATCATAAACTTTTTCTCCATTTTCATTTAGGGTAATACCAGTGTCTTGTGTTTGTCCACCTTCTACTGTATTAAATCTCTTGTTAAATTCATCTCTAATTTCAGGATTTTCTGCTGATTTAGAACCATTGTCTCTATCTATATGTGGAACTACATTTGTATATGTTAATCCATCATATTCGAATTCTATATAGTAATTTTGTAAGTTTTCGATTAGAACATCCATAAATAGGTATTTACCGCCATCTGCTGTAATTGTTTCCATTATTGTTTCTCCAGTTGTTCTATCTTTTAATCTTACTGTAATTCCATCTAATAATATATCTCCATCATCTAAATCATTGTCTTGGAATAAGTCATTTCTATATGATTCTTTTCCAGAAATTCCATCTACCCATACTATTCCTGATAGTTTTACATATATTTGTTTATTCTCAATTACAAATTCTGTTGTTTCTCCTGCCGTTATTTGTGTTACTTGTCCATCTGGTAATAGTTCATAACCATAGTTTGGATTATTTGTTTCATATGCTGTATATGTTCCAACTAATAAGTTTTCAATAAAGATTTCTCCATTTTCATCAGTTATAAATTCTGTTGCTTCTTCTCTTGTTTCTACATATGATATACTTCCATCTTCATTTTGTTTTACATATTTATTAAGCTCATTATTCATTATGTAGAATCCTACACCTTCTAAAGTTACTTCATGATTATCTTTATTTACTTTTATAATTTTTAAGTGTGCTGTTGTGTCTATATCATAATCAAAGTTTATCTCTATATTTTTCATCTCAGTAAATGGTTCTCTAACTAACATATTTTGTAAATAATAATTATTATTTTCAAGGAACCAAATATTTACACCTTTTACTTCCATCTGTATATTTCCAGTTATCTTAGTTATTTTAGTAACTTCACTTTCAATAGGAATTGAAATATAAAAATCTGTTCCTGATTTTATTCCACTTACATCAAAGAAATTTTCTGTTGTTCCTGAAAAACTACTATATAATTTTTCTGATATAGATTCAGAATTTTGGTCAAATACATTTATTTCTGTAATTGTTCCACCAAAGGTCCAGTTAAATGGACCTATTCTCATATATGCTTTTCCATCTCTTTCATATGTTTCTACTTGTATATTTTCTTTATTTGTGTTATCAGTTACTTGTTCTGAACTATTTATTTGGTTTGCATAGTCTATTGCCGCTTGGTCAAGCCATGTTGAACTTCCTTGTTGACTTCCTGCAAAACCTGCATATAAACCTGCATGATATTGTCCAACATTATTCATCCATGTATAACCAAAATTCCACACTGCATTTTGCACAGGTCCAGTAATTTTATTTGAACCATTATCTTGTGATAATATATATGCAAGTCTTGCATTGTCCAAGCTATCTATTGTTTTTCCAGTATGATCTGTTGATTTCGTTCCAACAATTCTTACATTGGACACCACTCTATATGTCATGCTGTTTGTTGTTAATTGTGCATGTTCCATACAAAATATGTTTGTACTATTTAAATATTGTCTTTGGCTTAGTGATAGTGTTTGTCCAACATAATATGCGGTAGATATTGTACTCATTACAAGTATTATAATTATCATAGATATTATGCTTACAATTATTTTCTTTACTCTGTTCATCTCTAAACACATCCTCCTTTCCTTTTATATTTCCTCTTTTGCTTTATTTTTCTTTCTTATAACTATAAATACTACAGCTCCAAGAATTACTATTGCAACTATAGTTCCTCCTACATATACTGCTCCACCAGTTTTAATTCCTAAAAGTACATCTGCTGAACCCATATCATTTTCTCCAGATGTTCTATTTCCTGGTGTTGAATTGCTATCTAATAATCCCAATTCATTATAGGCTTCATCTATTTCTGCTGTATTATTTACTAGTCCAACATTGTCTTCTGTCATTGTTTTTGTTAATGTTAATTTTATTTCTTTCGTCTCTCCTGGTTTTATTATTTCGTTTGCTAAACTTTCTGAATATATTCCATCTTGTGTTTGGTACCAATCTTTATTTAGTTCTGAACTAAATTCTAAATCATTTGGTGCATAATCTGCAATTCTTCTTGCGTATCCGTCAACTTCTCCTACGTTACTAACTCTTATCACATATTCGATTAACACTGTTGCACCATTTACTCTTTTTGCATCAAGTTCTGCCCTTGCTAAATCTTCGTCATTATATTCTCTTACTGTACTTCCACTTGAGTCCTGTACTACTATTCTTGTAACATATTTTTCTAATTGTAAATCAAAATTTTGTAATTCAATATATCCAGCATTTATATCTGAAACATTCATATTATCAATTTCTATAATATCTGTTGATGCAATTTCTTTAGATGTACCATCTATTGTCATTTCTTTTACAATTGCATCTGAATTATTTGTTTCACTTATACCTTCTGCTTTATATTTTGTTAATCCGTATGCTGAATTTTCATTATCAAATATTACAATATAATTTCCATTTTGAATGTGATCTAATACATAAACTCCATTTTCGTTAGTTGTTGTTTCTAATACACTTCCATCTTCTTTTGTTACTAACGTATTTGTTTGTGCATTTAGTAATTGTACTTTCACTCCACTCATTGTTCTTTCTTGAGGGTCTCTTGCACCATTTGCATTTTCGTCAAACCATGCAAGCCCTGTTATTATTGCATTACCAGTTGCTACGTTACTGTTGTCATTGTTGTTGCCACTGCCATTATTGTTATTTCCATTATTATTTTCTCCATCCGGATCTTCTGTTGCCCCACTATTTTCTTCGTTCGCCTCAATTATATGTGTTAGTTCTGTTGTTGTTGCTATTGTTTCGCCAAGTACTTCTCCTGTTGCCTTATTTGTAACCGCTTCTGCTTCCACTCTTGCTGCTGAGTAGTTTACTAGTGTTTCTATTTCGACAACTACTTCTTCTCCTGATTTTACATTAGTTCTAATTTCCAAATTATTCTTTTCTTTTAAATCTGTTTGTTCTTGTCCATCTAAAGTTACTTTTGTTACTGTTAAACTATTTGGTATTGTGTCTTTTATTTTCAAATCATTAATGTCCTGAGTTCCATTATTCTTAATATTAATAATATATTTTAATGTATCTCCTGCTTTTATATAGTTTCCTTCTGGTTCTGCTTTAATAGACATACTAATATCTATTTTTCTTACATTATCTGAAACTATATTTGAACGGTAATTTTGATTATTAGCTTCTGCAACTACTGAGAAATCTATTGGTTTTTCTTCTTCTACTTTATTGATTTTTAAGTCGTAACTTAATACCTTATTTTGTCCTGGTTCTATTGAACCTATATCTAATTCATCTTGATATTCAATTTGTTCTGTTTCAGGAAGATTTTCTGTATTTTCAGTTAATTCTTCTTCTGTTACTTCTCTTATTTCTGTCTCATCTGAGACTTGATCACTATCTGCAGTTGTTTGATATAAATCTTCATCTGACATGTCTTGTGAAGGCATTCCTGTAACTAAATTTAATCTTGAAACTTCTAAAGATTCTGGTAAATTTGTTCTTACTTTTACATTCTCTTGTGTTTCATCTGATATATTCTCCACTATCGCAAAATATTGTATTACTCCATTTTCATATAAATCTGTACTTGTGTCTGTTATTCTTTTTACTGTTACACGAACATCTCCATTTTCAGTAATTAAACTTGTTTCTCCTGATTCTTTTGTTACATCACCATATTTAATACTTGATTTATTTACTAAATTTGTTCCTGGCTTAGTATCATTGTTTACTCTTACCTCATATTCTTTTGTTACAACTTCCCCAACTTTTAAATTGTTTATTGTATTTTCATATGTTCTATTTTCTAATTCCTCATAATATGAAGATCCTGTATATTCATAATTGTTTTTTGGTACAACTAATGTTGTTCCTTCTGGTACTTGACTATTTATTGTAACATTATCAATGTCTTCACTTCCCACATTTGATACTTCTACTTTATACCTGATAACCTCACCATTTTTTACTTTGCTTCCATTTTGTTGGTCAGAACCTGATACACTAGCTGTTACTTTTGTTTCTAAATCTGGTCCCACTCCTGTTTCCATATTAATTTCTGTTGCTTTAACTTCATTTGTAGCTTTTGTTAATGTATTTTGATAGTCAACTACATAGTCTTGACTTGCTTTTTGATTATATTCCAAAGATGCTGGTACATTTGTTATATATGTTGCCATAACACTTGTTCCAGATTCTATTAAAGGTACTTCCACTAAATATTTTCTTACTTTTGTTCCATCTTGTATATTTTCTTCCCAGCCATTTTCACTGTTTTGTAAATCATTTGTTGCATTTTCATTTTCTGTATAATATACTTTTGCACCTTCTATTCCTTCTACATTTAGACCTTCTATAATATTTGTGTCTATATTATTTTCTTCACTTCTTGTTGGGAATGTTCCTAATACTTTTACATTTTCCATAGCATTTTCATTATTATTTATTACTTCTATTTGTGTTTGTAAATTTCTTTCTTCAGCGCCTCTATCAATACTTACTGTTTCTTCCTCATTTTCTCCTATTGTTTCTACTCCTAAATCACTTATACTATGTATTACTGTCATATCTGTTGGTGCAACTACTTTTATAGGGTTTTCAGATGTAATAATTTCTCCCTTATTTTCAACTGTCATTAAAACTCTTCCATCTTGTGTGGCTGATTTTCTATTTACATTTACATTTGCATCTATAACAATTATTGTTCCTTCTATTCCTGTTTGTTTATATTTTGTTTGTTTCCCTGCTAGTTCTAATATTATATTTCTTCCATCAACATAATAATTTTGTATAGCCAGTTCATCTTCATACACTAGTTCTACATTATTTATTGTAATATTTTCTACTGCTTCTGGTAATTCAAATGTAATTCTTGGGTTTTCATATAAATTATATTGTTCATTATTTGCTTTTAATGTTGCTCTTATTTCCACATCATTTGTAACTACTGTTGATAATGTATCTTTATCTATACTTAAAGAACTTTCTGTTTTAGCATTTTCTAATTTTATTTTTCCTTCTGCTTTATTTGTTATTCCTGTTCCATATTCAATGCTTGTATTTGATACTAATTCTGTTGCACTTCCTATAATTCCTTCTTCTCCTGCTTTTATTGTTTTTGTATGTATTAATTCTAAGTCTCCTTCTTTTACAGGTACAGATGTTTTTATTTGTATTGAAGAAGGTTCTTTACCTGTATAATCTATAATAATATTTCCATTTTCATCAGTTTCTGATGATGAAATTACTGTCCCTAATATTTGTCCTTCTTCATTTAATATTGTTAAACTTCCATTTTCGCCTAATATTTTATCAAAACTTGCTTTTGAAATAACTGTTTTATTATAAACTACATTTGCTCCTATTGTTCCTTCTTGTAAATTATAATAACTTGCATCTTCTTTTACTAAAATGTCTTTTCCAACATTTGATAAATTCACAACTAATTTTGTTTTTGTTTCAAATGTTCTATCTATTGAAGCATTTATTTTTCCTTTATATATTGTTTCTTCTAAAGGTGTATTATTTACTTGCATTAAAGCATCTTTTTCTTCAATTCCTATTTCTACAGTATTATTTACTTTTATTTCTTTGCTATTATAAAGTTTTACTGTTTGTTCTATAGGTAGTTTTGTATTTTCTAAATTTACATCTTTGTTATAAATTAGAGTTAAAACTACATTTTCATTTCCTGATTTTTTCCATAAAATTTTGTTTTCATTATTTGGCTCATTTGTAAATTGTAGTTTTATTTCACCATTATCGCTGTTGTATACAAAGTCTGTCATTGTATTTAAATTTGATTTTACTACAACTTCTGGTTCATCTAATTCTTCTGGTAATGTTACTTTTCCTGTTATTTCTCTTATTGGATAATTATTTTCTTTTAATCCCATATTTATAGAAAGTTGTACAATTCTTTTTTCTTCTCCATTTACTGTTACAACTTTGTTTGTTATTATTTCTGCTGTATTTTCTATGTTTTCTTCATTATTGTTTTCAGAATATTCTAATTTCACTTCTCTTTTTGCTTCTATTTCTATATCTTTTTCTGTACTATCTTTGTATATACCCAACAAATTTAATTCTGATACAGCACTTAATAGACCTGCATCTAAACTCTCTTCTTTAACAGGCTCTATTTCCACATCAAAACTTGCTGTTGTTCCAGCATTTATTTGATTTAATACTATTTTATTCCCTTCGACTTTATTTACATATTGACTTGATATATTTTTTAATTTAAAATTACTATTTTCTAAAGTAATTTCTCCATTAAAATAACCTTCATTTTTTACTACAACTGTTAATGTTAATAAGTTCTCACTTTTTAGTGTAGAAGTAAACTCTATGTTTTTATGATTAGTAGATATTTCTTCTGCTGCTAAACTTATAAAACTTGCTCCTACATAAATAAAATTAATAGTTGTTAGTGTAACTAACAATAACATTACAGTTATTAATTTTATAATTTTACCTTTCATAACAAAACCTCCTTGGTTTATAATACCTCTATTTACTATTATACCCTGATTTACCAGTTTTTTCAAGGGTTTTAGTCATATTTTTTAACTTTTTAGTTACTGTTCAGACTTAAATAATAAAAAATATCCTAATTAGCTATATGCTAACTGGGATATTTTTGTATATGTTAT
>CALXZU010000083.1 GCA_944393325.1 uncultured Clostridia bacterium | reverse complement strand
GCCAGAATAAGAAAGGTAATCTAAAGGAAACTTTTTTGCTGGCTAACCATCAGTAATTTCCTATACATTATAGTTTTACTAATACTTGCAGGAGTATCGATAGCAATGCTAACAGGAGAAAATGGTATACTTACACAAGCAAAAAAAGCAAAAGCGGATACTGAAAATGCGGCTAAAGAAGAAGAAAAAATGCTTAGTGAAATTGAAAGTGAAATGACAGGTGAAGCACCAAAAGTATTTGATGAGACACCTGGAATTTTAGATGGAGAAGGAACAGAGGAAGAACCATTTAAAATAGAATCAGTAGAAGATTTGGTAACATTTATAAATACTATTAATGATGGAGATGATTTTGGAGAACAAGTAATAGAACTTGTATATACATTAGACATAACATCAACAAATTCTTATGTGGATTCAAATACTACAGCCTTTGGGGACTATAATGGTGATAGTACAACTAAAGGGCTATATGATGAAATTAATGACAAAAATTATACTGGATTAATTTTAGCAGACAATACTTTTAGTGGTACTCTAAAAGGTAATGGAAAAGAAATAAGAAATATTTATTCAAATGTGAATAATCAAGAAGGAAATATAGGGCTTGTTGGAAGTTGCCAAGGAAATGTAGAAAACTTAAAAGTGAGTGGAGAATATAAAGCTACAAATGTACAAAATTATTATAGAATAGGTGGAATAGCAGGAAGAGCTAGTGGTAATATTGTAAATTGCGAAAGTAGTGTAATAATTACAGCAGATATTACAGATGAACATCAAGATAGAACTGAAAAAAGTCTTTATATTGGTGGTATAGTAGGAAAAACTGAGGAAACAGGTGTTGTAAATAATTGTAAAAATAATGGAAACATAAATGTAAAACTTTCTGTAGATTATGCATTGGAAGAACGTTACAGGTTAGATCGTTTAGGAGGAATTGTTGGAACAAATGATGGTAGAATTATAAATTCAGTAAATTACGGAATAATAAATTTAGAACATATTAATTTGGATAGAACTTATAATAACAATAGAGGAGGAATATCAGTAGGGGGAATAGCTGGAACAAATACAACTGATTCTAGTGTATCAGAAATTATAAATGTGATAAATTACGGAAATATAACAGCAATATGTGATGAAGATATTAAAATCGGTGGAATAACAGGAAATAATGAAGAGGGAACACCTACTATAAAAAATGCTTATAATAAAGGAAATATAGTAGGAGAATCAAAATATGAAGAACTAAATATTGGTGGAATAGTAGGAATTGCAGGAGATTGTACATTAGATAGATTATATAATACTGGAAAAATTACTGCAAATAAAGAAACAAAATATATTGGAGGAATTATAGGTGATATTTATGGAACAGTAACAGTAACAAATTCTAAATATTTATCATCAACAGCAAGTGGAGCAGTAGAGGGAGGAGAACTATCTGGTGTAGAAAGAGTAGATAGTTTAACACCGGTAGAAATAAAAGAGTTATTAAATGAAGGTGTAGAAGTACTAAATACAGGCGATTTAATAGCATGGAAAAGTGTTTAAAAAAATGAAAATGAAAGGAAAAGGGTAAAAATGAGAAGAGAAAAAGGTATTACACTAATTGCATTAGTTATTACTATTATAGTTTTGCTGATTTTAGCGGGTGTGAGTATTGCAATGCTAACAGGAGAAAATGGAATATTAACACAAGCAAAAAAAGCAAAAGAGGAAACAGAAAAAGCAGCAGAGGAAGAGGAAAGACAACTTAGTGAGCTGGAAAGTATAATAACAGAAGAAGCACCAAAAGTAACAGATGATACACCAGGTGAATTAGCTGGTGGAGGAACAGAGGAAAATCCATATAAAATAGAATCAGTTGAGGATTTGGTTGAATTTATAAAAGAAATAAATGACGGTAATGGTGAAAATTTTGTAGATGAGCATGTGGAACTAGTAATTACATTAGATTTAGCATCAGAAAATTCATATAATGATCCAAGTAGTACGATTTTTGGAGATTATAATGGAGATGGACAAACAAAAGGATTGTATGAAGAAATAAATGATAAAAATTATACAGGATTACAATTAGCATATGATTTATTCCAAGGAAAATTAGATGGTAAAGGTAATGAAATAAGAAATATTTATTCAAAAATTGATGAAGTATATGGTGAATATGGCTTTATTGCTTATAATGATGGTGGAATAATTAAAGATCTAACATTAAGAGGAGAATACGAAATAACTGGAACAACTCCAGACTATTTTTATGCAGGTGGACTAACAGGATATAATAAGAATGGAGAAATATCAAATTGTAAAACTGATATTAATATAATATATAATTTAGAAAATAAAGAATTAGAAGGAAATACTAGAGTAGGAGCATTAGTAGGAATTAATAGTGGCTCAATTAAAAATTGCGTAAATGAAGGTGAAATATTAGTTAATTTAGAAAATAATACTCAAAATGTTGAAGAGACACTTTTCTATGTTGGAGGAGTCATTGGAGAAAATAGAGAAAGTGGAATTGTAGATAGCCTTGAATGTCACGGAAAAATAGATATAAATATGTCAATTGATTTAGTTGCAAGTGGAAATTACAAAATTGTGCGTGTTGGTGGAATAGTTGGTTCAAATGATGGGAAAATTATTAATTCTACAAATTATGCTGATATTAATGTAGATGATATAAGATTAGGAGAGAGTGCAGACACATCAGTAAAATTAGGAGGAATTGTTGGTAATAATAACGAAAATGCTGAAGTAGTTAATGTAATAAATTATGGAAATATAACAGGCTCAACAGATGATTTGATGTCAATCGGAGGAATAGTTGGAGATGATGAATCAGGGGCTAATTCAATAAAAAATGTTTATAACAAAGGAACAATAGAAGGAACAGCAACCACAGAAAACTTAAAATTAGGTGGAATAGTGGGAGTATTTGGAAATGCTACAATGGATAGAGTGTATAATGCTGGAAAAGTAATTGCTAATTCTGAAACAAAATATATTGGAGGAATTATAGGTGATATTTATGGAACAGTAACACTAACAAATTCTAAATATTTATCATCAACAGCAAGTGGAGCAGCACAAGGTGCAGAAATAGAGGGCATAGAAAGAGCAGATAGTTTAACAGCAGGAGAAATAAAAGATTTATTAAATGAAGGCGTAAGAGAATTAAATATAGCTGGAGACTTAAAAGAATGGACAAATGTACAATAAAATATATAAGGTTTCAAATATTAAAGTTTATAAAGGAAGGAAATAAAAGAAATGTATAGAAAACAAAAGGGAATTACATTAATTGCGTTGGTAATAACAATAGTACTAAACTGCTACCGCAGTGGTCGAAAGTTAGAGTATGCAATGTAAATAAATAGATAAATTTGAAAAAA
>CALXZU010000082.1 GCA_944393325.1 uncultured Clostridia bacterium | reverse complement strand
CCATTTTGGTTGATTTTATACATGTTACTCCTACTTTACCATTATATGCTAAAAAATTTGTTATTTTATCTTCCATTATTAATCTTCCTTTTTTATGAATTTATCTAATTCCTTAAATTGTCTTTCCGCTTCTATTTTTATTTCTTCTATATTTTTCACATCTTTAAATTCTATCAATTTTAATTTTTCATTTTCTTTCAAATTTCTATGTTTTTTATAATTAACCCCTAATTTTAGTTCTTCAATTACATTATCTATTTTTTTACTGTACGATATTACAAATATTTTCTGATTGCAAACACAAGATAATATTAATGAGTGAAATCTTTGGCATAACATATATTCCATTTTCTTATATATATCTAAAAACTCTGTTAAATTATTATTATATTTAACAATTTTTATTTTATTTTTCTTTTCTTTATTTTTAATATTTTCTAAAATTTTCTTTATTGCTTTTTCATCATCTTCTTCTCTACAAAAAGAAAACAAATAAATGTTTTTTTCCTCTTGTAAAAATTCTTCTATATTATTTACTAAAAACTTTATATACCTTTCTTCCTTTTCTTTTAATTCTTCTCTTAATTCTAAATCTATAACAGATATCCCTACACTACCTTTTTCTTTTTCTATATTATCTGTTTTATAAGAAAATAATAAATCAGGTGCATATCTTACACTATCAATATCTTTAAACAAGTTATATGAATATTCGTCTCTAAAGCATATATCTGTACAACTATTAAATGCTTGTTTTGATAATTCAAAGTATTTATTAGTTTTATATGGACCGTAATTAGAACTTATATAGAAAAATGGTTTGTTTTTTTCTTTACATTTTTTTATAAAATTTACGCAATCTTCATCTAAATTATAAACTTTACCACCTTCCATAAAAATAGAACCACCAATATAAATAAAAGCATCATATTTGTTTATTTCTATTTTACTAAAATTTTCTTCTTTCTCTACTTTTACTTCTACATTTTTATCATTTATAAAAACTTCTCCATATTTTAAATCAATCACATCTATATAAAACTTTTCGCTTGGATATCTATTAATTAACTCTTTTACAAATAAGTCATCTCCTAAATTGTTTCTTAAATATGCCATAATAAAAATCTTCTTCATCCTAGCTCCTTAAAACTACAAATTTATAATATTTTGTTTTATCTTGTTCCACAATCTATTTGTTTGTTGAAATTCTTTATAATGTATTTGCACATTTGCATCATAAGTATTTACTACATCAAGTAAACTATCAAATGATTCACTTTCAAATATTTCATCCATTACAGGTATACTTAACTGTAAGTTTTTTTTCATTTTTTCGATTTCGGCTTTATATCCTTTTTTATTTTTTATATATGTTAATAATGGTTTGTATTTTAACCATCCAACAGATGCTTTATAAAATCTTGTTGCTACATTTTCATCTTTCGGTTCTATCCTTTTTAATTGCTTTGGATATTTTCCTGACATTATGCTCGTATATTTTAAAAAACCATCGTGGAAGTGATATACTGGTGTTTTTATTACTTTACAAATATCTAGCATTATAGAAAAGAAAGTATCTTCCCCTCTTGCTCCTGGCGGATTATAAAATGCTGGTATGTTTTCTATCCTATTTAAGTTTATACATAATGTAGATCCTGCAACCCATTTACTTCCTTTTTCTACTCCTATTTCATATTTTCCATTTCCATTTGCTGTATCTTTATTTGCAAATGTTACTCCATTATTTTCTTTCATTATTTTTTTGATATTTCCCCAATCGACTAATTCATTACTTATAGCTTCTATATAACTTTTCATTATATTTTCGTCTATTTGTCTATTTAATTCCATATATGGGATTGGCGAAATGTATCCACAATGATATCCTATTGATATATCTGCATCTTTTATATTTTCTAAATGTTTTTTTATATTTTCTTGTGGTATCCATTCTATTTCATTATTTTCACCTTTAACGCAAGCTACCGGATATTCATCATCATCCCAAAATAATAAATAATCTATTTTTCTTTTTAAAGCATAATACATTAAAGTATTTCTGCCTTTTGCGTGTCCGTGTCCTAATATAAATTCCGCTTCTTTATTTGTAAAACCATATCTACCTTTTAATATTTTCTTATCTTCTTCTATATTTTCTGGTGTTATATATTTTATATTTATATCTTTATATACATTTGGATTTATTTTATAAAATAATTTTTTATCTGCTTTTTGATAATTAATATCATATAAAATAAAAATTGTAATGTTAATATTTTCGTCAAAAGACTTAACTTGCTCCACTATATTCTTATAGTATTTGTTTATAACATTACATACATTTGGTCTTCCTGTTACAAAGCCAATTCCCAATTCTATTTTATCTTGACTTTCCATATTTTCCTCCTAAAAATATAAAATATATTTATCTGTAAAATAACTCTATAAGAGTATATCACCTTTTTTGTTTTACGTCAATTAATTTTTTCTTAATTGAAACTTAATAAAGCCCTATATAAAGGGCTTTTTTGTTAATCTTCTTTCTTTTGGAACATATCTTTTCCAACACCACATACTGGGCATACCCAATCTTCTGGTATATCTTCAA
>CALXZU010000081.1 GCA_944393325.1 uncultured Clostridia bacterium | reverse complement strand
TCATCATGAAATAATATTTCCATAAGTATTTCCATCTTTTCATCTAATGATATATTTTGTTTTAATCTTTCTTTTAACCAATAAAGTCTTTTTTCTTCTTCAGATAATTCTTCTTTATTTTCTGATTTTTTCAAAATCAATCCTAGTTTTTCTGATATTTCTACTGTTTTTCCATATAAACGTATATTTTCTATCCAAGTATCTCCATCTAATGTTCCATTTGATAATCTAAATTCTATCGTATTTTTCTTATTATCTACATTTATATTTTGAATATTTAAACCTCTATATCTACTTTTTAAAATACTTTGTGCTTTTTCTATGAAATCATCCGCTTCCATTCCATTAATATCACTTTCTTGCAGATCATATGATATTGGTTTTGCATATTCGTCTATTCCTTTTCGTGGTAATTCTCCAGCTCTATTTGATATTAGATAATATATCTCTTCTGCATTTCCCCACAATTCTAAAAGTTCTCTAAAACCCGCTTCTTCTGTTATATAATCTGCCCCAATATGTACATGTCCTCCTGTTGTTTCTACCGCTTTCATTCCAATATTTTGTAATATTTCATTTATTTTATAAATTTCTTCTACTGTTTTCTTACTATCATATAATTTTGGTGATATTATTTCTCTTCCTCTATTAGAAATAGATATATCATTTTCCCTTTTCCATTTTCCTATTCTTTCTGGTACTAATTCTTGATATTTCCCATCACATTCGATTTCTATTCCTACTGACATATCTTTTGGAATTCCTAAAGATGTATATTTATGTTTTTCTTTATCACTGTCTTCTTCAAATTCAGAAATTGTTTTAAATACACTTTTTAATTTGCTATCTATTTTAGTATTTAATGCATAATCTTTTTTTCTGTCATCATTTAGACTATTTATTATTAATAATTTTTGATTTAAACCTTCTACAAGATCTAATGCTTCTATTTTTCCATCATCTGTTTTCATCATCTTTATAATAAATATTTTATCTAAAGGACTTTTTATTTTTTTTAACATTTCTAATTTATTTTTATCTTTTTCTAAACTTGATATTATTTGCACTCTATAGTTTTCATGTAAATCTTCATCTAAAAACATTAATTTCTTTTTGTCATCATTTATAGTTTTTATTATTTCTATTTTATTTTTTAGCTCTTCTACAAGTTCTAACAATCTTATTTTTGTATCATCATTTTTCACACTTAGAATTATTAAAACTCTATCTTTTTCATCTTCAATATTTTCTAATAATTTTATTTTTATATCATCTTCTTGCATACTTGAGATTATATTAGCCCTGCTACTTTTGCTTTCTATTTTTTGTAATAATTTAAGTTTTATTTCATCATCTTGCACACTTTTTATGATACTTGCTTTGTTTATTTTTCCTTTAATTGTTCTTAACAACTCTACTTTTTTATCATCACTTCTTAATGTTTCTATTATATGTGTTTTTTCTAATTCTGTTTTTACATTATCTAATAAACTTATTTTTATATCATCATTTTCTATACTTTTTATTAACTCTATTATAAAAAAGTTGTCTTCTGATTTTTTTATTAATTCTACTTTTTCTTCATCTGTATATTCTAAACTTTGTATTACCACTCCTTTTTCTATTTGTCCCAAAGTTTCTAATGATTTTAGTTTCTCAGAATTGTTTAAATAGCTATATTTTATAAATTTAGGTATTTGTTTTTTTAAATATTTTTTATCCTTTTCATCTAATAAATTTAATATTTTTTCTACAATTATCTTTAGATTATTTATAAAATATTTATAATCTCTATGATATTTTTCTTCTATCTTTTCATTCATTATTAAATAGATTTTATTTAATAATTCTATATCATCATCTATATAATTTTTATATGATAACATCTCTTTTAAGTAAAAAATAATTTCATCTAATTTTGCTCTTTCCATTTGCTACCTCTATCTTGAATTTTCTCCTTCAGTTTCCATTCTACTTTCTTCTTGCATATTTTCTATAATTCCTTCTGGTATTTCTACTGATTTATATATTTTTTTAAAATCTACTTTTTTAAATTCCATATTTGACACTATTTCTTCTTTTTCATCTAAACTTTTATTTGCAGTATACCTTTTTCTATATACTTTTCTTTCTTCTTCATCAAATAAGATTTCCATAAGTATATCCATTTTTTCATCTAATGGTATTTCTTGTTTTAATCTCTCTTTTAATCCATAAAGTTCTTTTTCTTCTTTAGATAATTCTTCCTCATTTTCTAATTTTTTCAAGATCAATCCTAGTTTTTCTGCTATTTCTACTGTTCTTCCATATAAACGTATATTTTCTATCCAAGTATTTCCATCTAATGTTCCATTTGATAGTCTAAATTCTATGGTATTTCTGGCATTGTTTACACTCATTAAATTAAGGCTTCTATGTCTGCATCTTCCAAAAATTCTTTTTGCGACTAAGATAAACCTGTCTTTTGGTATTTTATCAAGTTCTCTGTCTCCCAATTCATATGATATCGGTTTTGCAAACTGCTCTATTCCTTTCCTTGGCAGTTCTCCTGGTTTATTTGATATTAAATAATATATTTCTTCTGCGTTTCCCCATAATTCTACTAGTTGTTTAAATCCTTCTTCTGTCTTTATGTAATCTGCTCCTATATGAACATGTGCACCACATTTAGGAGTTGCTTCCA
>CALXZU010000080.1 GCA_944393325.1 uncultured Clostridia bacterium | reverse complement strand
ACAAGTCTAAAATCTTATAATTTAGATAAAACAATGAGATATCAATTAAATATGTTAGATAGCTTAGATGTTTTTACAAGAAAACATTGTGAAAATGTTGGAGACTTAACATGTAGATTATGCCAACACCTTCATTGTAACAAAGGATTTACTGAATATTGTACTATTTGTGGTTATCTTCATGATATTGGTAAACAATTTATTCCTCCCTCAATTTTACAAAAACCGGGGAAACTTACTGATGAAGAATATGAAATTATGAAAACACATACAACTATTGGTTATCAAATGTGTATGAAAGATGTTAAATTACAACCATATGCAGTAGGTCCATATTGTCATCATGAGGCTTTGGATGGTTCTGGTTATCCTCGAGGTTTAACTAAAAATAAAATACCTTATGAAGCTCAAATTATCCGTGTTGCTGATGAATATGATGCTATTGTAAGTAAACGTCAATATAAGTCACATGTTGGTATTTCAGATACTTTAAAAATTTTAATTGAAAACACAAAACCACATAAATCAGATGCATTGGCTGAAGTTGTAAAACATTCTAAAAATGGGAAAAATAATCCTGCAATCGTAAGAGTTTTAATTAAAGTCGTTATTGAAGATATCGAATATGAAATTTTTCTTACTCAAAGTTATGTAGAAGAATTAAAAGGTGATTTGAAAAGATTAAAGCAAGCTCAAAAATATAAAATCGCAATGGATAAAGCTAAAAAAGAAAAAGATAAAAATTATTATTTAGAAGGTATTAAATATCTCCTAAAACCAGATGAAAAACCAGAAAACCTTGATTCTACTTATCAGGAATATGAAAAAGCATATGAAACAAGAAAATCTATTATAGAAAATTTGTACCACGAAATTAAAATAATTAAGAAATTAAGAGTTTAAAGGATTTCTAAAAAAGAAATCCTTTTACTCATCTAATCCAAAACTTACACCTAAAGCATCATTTACCTTGCCTATAATTTTTTCATCATCAATATGACCTATTCTTTCTTTCAACCTACTTTTATCAATTGTTCTAATTTGTTCTGTTAACACTACTGAATTACTTTTTAGTCCACATAAATTAGAATTAATTTCTATATGCGTTGGTAATTTTGTCTTTCCTGTTTGAGACGTTATCGCTGCTGCAATGACTGTTGGACTATATTTGTTCCCTAGGTCATTTTGAATAATTAATACTGGTCTAATACCACCTTGTTCTGAACCAACAACCGGACTTAAATCTGCATAAAACATATCGCCTCTTTTTATTTCCATATTCTTCACTCCTAATATTACTAAATTATCAAGTATGGCTTTTTTAGAAGTAAGAAAATAGTTTATTTACTATTTACATCTACCTCTTTATATAATATGTAAACAGTATTTTTTTTGTTAGCATCTACTATTTCTAATTTTTCTGGCTTTCCTGTTTTTTTATTTATGTACAATGTTTTATAATCATTATTACCATTAGTTTCCATTACTATCTGATTATCATCTTCTCTATATTTTGAATTATTATTACTTTTATAGTCATTTATAAAACAACTTAAATCTAAATTATTTTCTGATAAATAACTATAATTTTCAAAAATAGATGTTAGATTTAAATTTGAATTTTCTAATTTTAAATTTCCTTCTGCTCTTGTTATTTTTACTCCTTTTATATTACTCGGCTCTAAAACTTCTTGGTAACTTTCTTCTTCATTATATTTCTGTTTTAGCACATATTTATTTTGGTTTTTATTACTATTTACTTCTACTTCTATTATAGCCTCATAAGTTTTCATGTTCAAAATATCATCTACCATTTCTTGACTATTTTTATTATTTCCAATTTTAATGTTTTTAACCATAAAAAAATAACAAATTATAAAAATACTTAAAATCAATAAAATACAAATAATAATTTTTAGCTTATTATCTTTTTTCAAAAAACTCCCTCCTAAAAGAAAAAAAGTAATGGATAGTTTATTCCATTACATTTTTATTCTATAAAGTTATAAAATATTCTTCTAATCTCTCTAATAATTCTTTTTTATTCTCTATTTTGTTTATACTATTTCTAAAATCACTTGAATTTTTTAAGTTTTTAGTATACCATGCAATATGCTTTCTAAGTTCTTTTATTGCAACATCTTCTCCCTTTTCTTCTACAGCTAATTCTATATGTTTTTCAATTACTTTTAATTTTTCTTCTTTTGTTGGTGGTAATAATTTATTTCCTGTTTCTAAATAATATTTTATATTTCTAAATATCCATGGATTTCCAAAAGCTCCTCTTCCTATCATTATTCCATCTACTCCTGTTTCTTGAAACATTTTAGTTGCAGATTCTTCATCTACTATATCGCCATTTCCTATAACAGGAATTTTTACATTTTCTTTTACTTTTTTTATAATATCTAAATCAACATTTCCTCCAAAATATTCTGTTCTTGTTCTCCCATGTACTGTGATTGCTGATATTCCTGCTTCTTCTGCTATTTTTGCAATATCTACTGCAACCACATGATCCTTATCCCAGCCTTTTCTAATTTTTAATGTCACTGGAACTTTAGATGCTTTTACTACTGTTTCAATTATACTTTTTGCTTTTTCTAAATTTTGTAACAATCTACTTCCATCACCATTTTTTACTACCTTAGGTGCTGGACACCCCATATTTATATCTATTATATCTGCAAAACTATTCATATATTTTACAGCATATTCCATACTCTCTTCATCGCTACCAAATATTTGAAAAGATATTGGTCTTTTTTCTCCTTTTGTGTTAAACAGCCTTTTAGTTTTTTCATCATTATGAAACATTCCCCTACTACTTGCCATTTCTGTACAAACTAGTCCTGGGTTTCCAA
>CALXZU010000079.1 GCA_944393325.1 uncultured Clostridia bacterium | reverse complement strand
TATACCCAGAAGAAGAGACAAAAGTAAGTGTAGAGTTACCAAAAGATGATAGATTATTAGTATCATATCCAAAGTATGAAGAAAGTTGGGAAGTATTAGCAAAAGAGGATGGAAATCTAGTAGATTTAGAAACAGGAAGAAATTTATATTCATTATATTATGAAAGTGAAAATGTTGTAGAATTTAAAGTAGAAAAAGAAGGATTTATAGTAAAAGGAGAAGACACAGTAAAATTCTTAGAAGAAAAATTAGAAATATTAGGATTAAATGAAAGAGAAGCAGAAGAATTTATAATATATTGGTTACCAAAATTAGAAGAAAATAAATATAATTATATAAGATTTGCAAGTGAGGAAGAAATAGAGAAAAATATGCCTTTAAAAATAAACCCAAAACCAGATACAATAATAAGAATATTAATGACATATAAGGGATTAGATAGAAAAATAGAAGTAGAAGAACAAAAATTAGAAACTCCAGAAAGAGAAGGATTTGTAGCAGTAGAATGGGGTGGAACAGAAATTAAATAAGAAAAAACGTGATTAAATCACGTAAATTATAATCAAAAACGTGATATCGTCACGTTTTTGATTGACTAAAACTTTAAAATATGATATAATATAAGTGGTGATATATATGGAAAGAAAAATATATAATAAATTATTAAATTGGAAAAAAAAATATATTAAAATGCCTTATATGTTAGTGGGAGTAAGACAAACGGGAAAAACATATATATTAAAAAAATTTTGTGAAAATGAATTTGAGAATTATGTTTATATTAATTTGGACAGAGCAGAAGATATAAAAGAACTATTTGAAAGAACAATAGATCCAGAAAAAATAATATCAGGTATAGAAGCATTATTAAATATTAATATAAATATAGAAAATACAATTATATTTTTTGATGAAATACAAGTATCAGAAAGAGCAATAAGTTCGTTAAAATATTTTTGCGAAAGTGAAAACGACTATAAAATAGTATGTGCAGGAAGTTTGCTTGGTGTTAAAATAAATAGATTTAAGAGTTCTTTCCCTGTTGGTAAAATATGCATAGAATATCTATATCCAATGGACTTTGAGGAATTTTTAAAGGGAATTGGAGAAAGTAAATTATTAGAAGAGATAGAAAAATCATATGAAAATAATGAAGCAATGCTTGAACCTTTACATGAAAAAGCATTAAAATTATATTATGATTATATGTGTATAGGTGGTATGCCGATATCCATATTAGATTATATAGAGAAAAATAAAGATATAAATAAAATTGATGATGAAATAAATCAAACAATAATTACAGCATATTTAGCAGATATGACAAAATATACAGAAAACATAGAAAGTATAAGAAATAATAAAATATATAATTCAATACCAGCACAATTAGGTAAAGAAAATAAAAAATTTCAATATGGTAAAGTAGAAAAATCAGCAAGAGCACGAGAATATGAAAGTTCTTTAGAATGGTTGATATCAAGTAATATGATATTAAAATGTGATAGCGTAAAAATACCAAAATCGCCATTAAAAGCATATATAGATAATAGTTTTAAGATATATTTAAGCGATATTGGATTATTGAGAGTACTTGCAAAAATTACCGTAAACGAAATAATAACAAACAAAAATATGTTATATAAAGGTGTACTTGCAGAAAATTATGTAGCAGAAGTATTATTTAGTAAAAAAAGAGAACTGTATTACTGGCAATTAGGAAGCGGTAAATATGAAGTGGATTTTCTAATAAATGTAGATGGTGATATAATACCAATAGAAGTAAAAGCATCTGATAATACAACATCAAAAAGTTTAAACTATTATATTGAAAGATATAAACCTAAATATAGCATAAGAATATCTACGAAAAACTTTGGATTTAGTAATAATATAAGAAGTATTCCATTATATGCAGCACACTTAATTTAAAATAATATTAAAGCCTAGGATTTCCTAGGTCTTTTTTAGTGAAAATTTTAATATTTTCAATTTTCATGTAACATTTTTAAGTTTTCGTTGTATAACTAATGTAGAAGAAAAAATAAGGAGAAAAAATATAGATGACAGATAAAAAATTATATCAAAAATATTTAAACGGAGATAATAAAGCATTTGAAGAATTAGTTATAAAATATAAAGATAATATAATATATTTTATTTCAAGATATACAAAAAACACTGAAATAGCGGAAGATATATCACAAGATGTATTTGTATATATACTTTTAAATAAAGAACAATATGATTTTAAATATTCATTTAAAACATATTTATATATGATAGCAAAATGTAGAGCAATAAATTATATAAAAAAAGAGAAAAAAATAATTAAAATTGATTATGAAAATTTATATATAGAAGATAATAATTTAGAAGAAATAGTTTATAAAAATGAAGAAAATCAAAAAATAAGAAAAGTAATAAATAAATTAAAACCGGATTATCAGGCGGTTATATATTTAGTTTTCTTAGAAGGACTTAAATATAAAGAAGTTGCCAAAATTATGAATAAAAATATAGGACAAATAAAAGTAATGCTATATAGAGCAAAGAGAAAATTAAAAGAATATTTAGAAAAGGAGGATTTTTAAAAATGAAATCTAATAAAGAGTATTTAAGAGAAATTTATGAAAAGAAAGACGAAATATTACATTCAAATAAGAGGAGTGAATTTTATAAAATAGAGTTTAAGAAAAATAAAAATAATACTTTAAAAATGGTTGCAACATTTATAATAACAATAGGGCTAACAATTGGAGTTGGATATGCTGGGATAACTACATATCAAAATATATGGAAAGAACCTAAAAAATATACTATTGATAGTCCACAAGAATTAACAGAAGAAGAAAAGAATAATTGTTTATCAGCTGAAGAAGCAAATAAGATAGGAACAGAATATTTGCGACAGGTACGTTTAGAAGATGAAAATATTACAACACAAAATTTGGAAAAAGAATTTTTGTCAGATGAAAATGAATGGTGGATGGCATCAAA
>CALXZU010000078.1 GCA_944393325.1 uncultured Clostridia bacterium | reverse complement strand
CTTAAATTTGTCCGTTTTTATGTCATTATCTCTTGTTTTCTAATTTATTCTATTTTTTTCGATTTTTTACTAATTTTCTCATATTATTAATTTTAATTTCATTTATTAAATACTTAAATTTCTCTGTTTTTATATCATTATCTCTCGTTTTCTAATTTATTCTATTTTTTTCAATTTTTTACTAATTTTCTCATATTATTAATTTTAATTTCATTTATTAAAACTTAAATTTCTCTGTTTTTATATTATTATCTCTCATTTTCTAATTTATTCTATTTTTTTCGATTTTTTACTAATTTTCTCATATTATTAATTTTAATTTCATTTATTAAAAATTTAAATTTGTCCGTTTTTATATCATTATCTCTCGTTTTCTAATTTATTCTATTTTTTTCAATTTTTTACTAATTTTTTCATTTATGATTTTTCTATCGTTTATCCACATTTAAAGAACAAATTGTGGAAAACAAAAAACGAAATAGTCTCCTATCTCGTTTTAATTTTTAATATTTATTTTTTTCTCATTCTTTTAATCTAATTGGTAAAATCATATATGTATAATCATTATTATCAATAGATTTTATTAAACAAGGTGATATGCTACTACCAAATTCAACATATACTTCTTCATCATCAATTGCTTTTAAACTATCTAAAAAGTATTTCGGATTAAATCCAACTTCTAAATTTTTTCCCTCTGTTGCAACAAATAATTCTTCTTTTGCATCTCCAGTCTGATTAGTACAAGAAATTGTTATTTTTCCAATATCAACTTGAACTTTTACAGGATATTTCTTTTCCTTTTCAATTGTTGAAGCTGAAATTAAACTAATTCTTTCAAAACTATTTTGTAAGCTACTTTTATTTACTTTCATTCTTGTTTCCCAATTACTAGGAATAACATTTTTATAATTTAAGAATTCTCCATCCAAAATTCTTGTAACAATTTTACAATTATCCATTTCAAATAATGCTTGATTTTTTGCAACTCCTATTTTTATCGGTTCAAATGAATCTGATATTATTTTATTAACTTCATTTAAAGTTTTTCCTGGAATTACTGCTTTAAAGTCATTTGTTTGTTTATTTAGATAAATATTTCTTAAAGCAAGTCTAAATCCATCTACTGCAACAACACTTAATTTATTATTTTCAATTTCAAATAAACATCCTGTAAAGATTGGTCTAGTTTCTTCATTACTTACTGCAAAAATTGTTTTTCTTATCATGTTTTTCAAAGTATTTTGTTCTACTTCTATTGAATTTTCAATCTCTATTTTTGGTAATTCCGGAAATTCATCTGGATTCATTGTAGCTAGTTTATATAAAGATCCTTCGCATTCTATTTCTAACAAATTTTTATCATTTACTGAAATATAAATTTCAGTATCAGGTAATTTTCTAATAATTTCACTAAACATTATAGCATTTACTACTGTGCTTCCTTGTTCTTTTACTTCACAATCCATTATATACTCTATTCCAATTTCTAAATCATTAGTAGTTAATTTTATTTCATTATCATTAGTTTGTATTAAAATTCCTTCTAGTATAGGCATAGTAGTCTTTGAAGCTACACCTTTAACAACAGAATTTAATGCTTTAATAAGTTTGTCTTTGTAACAAATAATTTTCATTTTTACTTCCTCCTCTTTATATATATTATTTTTATATTAATATAATATTTATTAGTAGTAATAGTATTAGGACCTGTGGAAACTGTGGAAAACTATGTTGATAATTGATATCCCTAGGAAAATTGATGTTGATAAAATAGTGGATAACTCACTAAATAATCCACAGCTTTAAATTTTTTATGTGTAAAACTTAGTTATCAACAATTTATTAACATGTTTTCAACAGTATCATGTGGATAACCAATGTACTTATTCCGTAAGAATGGAAAGAATATCATTAATTAAAAATTTGTTTTTACAAACATTTATTTTAAAAAATTCTTATAAGTTTTATTACTACTATTCTTTACCATTTATAATTATGTTTTTCACACTATCCACAATTAATTTTGTATTACTTTTTTCTTTAGTTTCCTTTTCTATTTTTTTACAAGCATGCATTACAGTTGAATGATCTCTTCCACCAAAGTCAACTCCTATCTGAGGATATGACATACTAGCAACTTCTCTACATAGGTACATTGCAATTTGTCTTGGAAAAGCTATATCATTAGATCTTTTATTTCCAGCTAAATCATCTTTATTAATACTAAAATATTTAGCAACAGTTTCTTTTATAAAATCTGATGAAATAACTTTTTCACTTTCATACTTAAATTCATTTATAATTTTTTCAGCAAGTTCAATTGTTATAGGACTATGTGTAAGAGATGCTCTTGCTACTATTTTGTTAAATACACCTTCTAATTCCCTAATGTTTGAATCAATTTTATTAGCAATATCAGATAAAATAAAATCTTCAATAATAATTTTTTCATCTTGTGCCTTTTTTCTTAGAATTGCTAAACGTGTTTCATAGTCAGGGCAAGAGATATCAGCAAGTAACCCCCATTCAAATCTTGATTTTAGTCTATCTTCCAAAAATTGAATATCTCTAGGTGGTTTATCACTTGATAAGATAATTTGTTTTCCATCTTCATATAAAGAATTAAAAGTATGGAAAAATTCTTCTTGAACTCTTTCTTTGCCAGCAATAAACTGAATATCATCAATTAAAAGAACATCAATATTTCTATATTTATTTCTAAAAAATTCATTTTTGCTATCTTTAATTGCATTTATAAGCTGATTTGTAAATTTTTCAGAAGTAACATATAAAATATTTGAAGTAGGAATATTCTCTAATATTCTATTTCCTATTGCATGCATTAAATGAGTTTTGCCTAAACCAACACCGCCATATAAAAATAAAGGATTATATGCTTTTGCAGGTTTATTACATACAGCCAAAGCAGCAGCATGTGCAAATCTATTATTATTTCCAACAACAAAAGTATCAAATGTGTATTTAGGATTTAATGTTGATCTATTTATTTCTACTTCAGGAGATGGAACATCTGAGTTATTAGTAATAATTTCTCTGTTACTATTGTCAGAATTATCTTCTTTTGATAAATCAACTACTGAGAAAGTCCAGTCTTTATTTGTTATGTATCTTAGAGTATTAAAAATAAGACTTTTATACTTGTTTTCAATAAAATCTTTTTGAAATTCAGAATTTGCAGTAAAAACGATATGATCTCCTTCAATACTTCTAATCTCTAATGGCATAATCCAGGTATCATAAGATATTTTTGTTACTTCAGGTTCTAAAAGTTCTTTTATTTTTGCAATCAGTTCTTCTTTTTCTATAGCCATTAAAATCATCCTTTCCAAAAAATTAAAAAAGTTATCCACAAAGTTATCCACAACTGTTGAAAACTTTGTAATGTTTTTGTAATAAAAATAAAAAAAATCACGAACAAAATTTCAAGCAATATCAACAAAAAACATACTCTTTTTTTACTTTACACATAATAACAAATTTGAGTATAATAAGTCAATAAGATTGTGGAAAAAATTTTTAAACTGTGGATAAATCGATAAAAAACTGTGGAAAACTCAAGATTTATTACAAAAAAATTACAAAAAATTAAAAACTGGATAAAAAAATCAGTTACTGTTCAGACTTAAGTAATAAAAAATATCCTAATTAGCTATATGCTAACTGGGATATTTTTGTATATATTAT
>CALXZU010000077.1 GCA_944393325.1 uncultured Clostridia bacterium | reverse complement strand
TTATTTGAAGATATGGTAGATAATTGGTTTAGAAACAAAGTAGAAGGAGAAGATTTAAGAAGTATATTAAAAGATTTAGTAAATCTAAAATTAGAAGATTTTGAAAGAAAGTTAAAGAAATTAGTAATAGAAATGTTTAGTTATTTTGATGTAGGAGAAAACACAGCAGAAAGTTTTTACCATGCATTTATATTAGGAATGTTAGTGGGGTTAAAGGATAGTTACTATGTAAAATCAAATAGAGAATCAGGCTATGGAAGATATGATATAATGTTAGAACCAAAAGAAAAAGATAAAAATAGTTTTATAATGGAATTTAAAATAGCAAAAGAAATGGATGAAAAAGAAGTAAAAGCAAAGATAAAAGAAGCAAAAGATCAGATAAAAGATAAAAAATATGAACAAGAACTTAAAGAAAGAGGATTTACAAATATAACAAAAATGGTATTTGTATGTAATGGAAAAGAGATAAGGATGGAAGTATTCAAATAAATTGTAAAACAAAAAATATAGGAGTTTTAAAAATGTTATTAGATGAAATTAAAGATAAATTACCTTTTTTAAAGAAAATAGAGGTTCATGCTTTTGTTGGACCTTCTGGTACTGGTAAGAGTTATAGAGCACAGATGGTTGCTAGTGAAAAAAATATTAATTTTATTATTGATGATGGACTTCTTATTAAAGATAATGAAGTGATTGCTGGTGAATCTGCAAAAAAAGCAGAAACGAAGGTTGCAACTGTAAGGCATGCTTTGTTTTATGATGAAAAGGAAAGAGAGCCTATAATTAAGGCGTTGAAGAAATATAAAGCTGATAAAATTTTGATTCTTGGAACTTCTGATGGTATGGTACAAAAAATTGCAGCAAATTTAGGATTACCTGAAATTTGTGATACTACTTATATTACAGATGTTGCAACAGAACAGGAAATGAAAACAGCAAGAAGAATAAGGGTTACAGAAGGAAAACATGTAATACCTGTTCCTACATTTGAGATTAAAAAGGATTTTTCTGGATATTTATTAGATCCTTTACAGATTTTTAAGTCTAAAGGTAAAGGACAAAAGCCATATATTTCTGAAAAGTCTATTATTAGACCTACTTTTAGTTATATGGGGAAATTTACTATTTCTGATTTAGTGTTTAGACAAATACTTGAGTTTTTAGCGAGTGGAACACCTGCGATACATAAGATATTAAGAACAAGAGTTGAAAATTATGGTGAAGGTGCTAAGATTTATATGGAAGTAAGTATTGTTTATGGATATAATGTTGTAGATGGCATTAAGAGTTTTAGGCAAAAAGCTAAAAAGGAAATAGAAAAGCTAACAGCTATGAATGTTGTGGAATTAGAAGTTGTTGCTAAAAATATTTATGTACCACAAGAGGAGGAAAAATAATGAGCTTTATAGTAGCAATAGATGGACCTGCTGGAACTGGTAAAGGAACTATTACAGAAATTATTAGTAAAAAATTGAATTTAGTAAATATAGGTACTGGTTCAGCTTATAGATGTGTTGCACTTGCAGCAATTGAAAACAATATTAATATTGATGATACTGAAAAAATAGTGGATTTATTAGATAAGATTAAAATTGAATTTAAAAAGATAAATGATAAAGATTTAATATTTTTAAATGGTAAGGATGTAACTAAAAGACTTAGAGAAAAAGATGTTTCAACAACTGTGTCTAAAGTTTCTTTGATTAAAGATGTTAGATTTAAATTAACTGATATTTTTAAAAAACAAGCAGAAACCCGAGATGTAATTATGGAAGGTAGAGACATTGGTACTTGTGTTTTCCCTAATGCAGATGTTAAGATTTTTTTAGATGCTAGTTTAGATGAAAGAATTAGAAGAAGAGTAAAACAAAATGAAGAGTTAGGTATAGATATGTCTTTGCAAGAAATTGAAGAAAATATGAGACAAAGAGACTATGATGATAAAACAAGAGAATTTGGAGCTTTAAAACAAGCAGATGATGCTATTTATATTGATAGTAGTGATTTAAGCATAGACGAGGTTGTAAATAAAGTTATTGATATAATAAATGTGAAGAAAGAAAAGATAAAAAGAGAATAATAAATAAACAATAAAAAGAAAAAATAAAAAAATAGAAACAGGAGTTTAAATATGAATAAGATTAAAAGTGGTTTTAAAGAAGTTGTTAAATTTATAGTAAGAGGTGCTCTTTATATATGGTTTAAATTAGTTTACCATTTAGAGATTAATGGTTTAGAGAATGTTCCTAAAAGTGGACCTATTATATTTTGTGGTAATCATAGAAGTTATATAGATCCTCCTTTGATTGTTGCAACTGCTAAAAGGGATATGAAGTTTTTGGCTAAAGAAGAGTTATATAAAAATAAATTTTTAGCTTTCCTAGGTTGGGCTTTTGAAGCAATTCCAGTTAAGAGAGATGAGAAAGATATTGGTGCTATTAAAACTTCTTTGAAGGATTTAAAAGAAGGTAAATGCATTGCTCTTTTCCCAGAAGGTACAAGAAATGGTTTAGAAAAGGGAGAAAAAGTTAAAGATGGAGTGGCATTTTTTGCTTTAAGAAGTGGAGCTAAAGTAGTTCCTTGTGGTATTAAAGGTGGTACTAAAGAGCTTAAAAAACTTACTATTAGTTATGGAAAACCTTTAGATTACAGTAGTTATAAAGGTTCTAAAGATAAAGATGTTTTAGATAAGATAACTAAAGAGATTATGGATAATATTATTGAACTTGCTAAGTAAAAGAATAAAATAAAATGAACAAACAAAAAAATAAAAATAAAGAAAACAGAAACAAAAATAAAGAAGAATAATAAGGGTAAAATGTAAAAATGAGTAAAAAGATTATAATAGTTAGTATAATAATAGTTTTAATTATAATAATTGCTTTGGTAGTAGGATTGATTTTTTTAAATAATTCAAATAATGAGGATAACAATAAAGTTACAGGAGAGAATAATGTTGTTATAAACAGAATAAATGATTCTGAAAATAATAATGAAATTGATAATAATAGTGTTAATGAAGTAATTAATGAATTTTATAATGATATGAAAAATAAAGATTTTAAATCTGCATCAGAATTATTTAATCAAGATGGTTTTGGAAATGTTATAAATCAAGAATATGAAACTAATGATATTGAAGAACTTTTAGAAACTGCATATAATGATTTTGAAGAGTTTTATGAATATTCTATTAAGGATATTAGACAAATAGAGGGAATAGAAGATTTTAGAAATAGTACTAATATAGAGATAACTGATGAAGAGTATCAAGAAATATTTAGAGATTATATATTATATTTTACTGAAGTAGATGTTACAGATGGAGGTATTACTGATCCATTTGATGTATATTTATTTAATAAAGATAATGAAATGGTTTGTACAGTTAGAGTTATGAATAGTTATGCAACTTTAGGAATGATGGGTCAGGCTAAAGAAGCAAGAAATAAGGCTGAGAAAGCAGAAGTTAAAGATAACATTTTTCTAGCTCTTAATGCAATAAAATCTAAAACTATTGAAAATAACGAAAAGGATAAGTTTATGGATTATTGTAATAAAGAAAGTCTTCAAAATAATATTGTTAAAGGAACTATTAATGATTTTTATTGGGAAGATGGTATTGGAAAAGGTGTTATAACTAATGAAGAAGGTAAAATATATAGTTTTACAATAAACAATACAGATACTCTTGATCTTACAGTTACTGAATATAATAATTAAAAGAAAATTATAAAAAATAAAGAAGATAAAAAATAGAAGAAAATGATTAAAAAATAAAAATAATAATAAAAAATATTAACAGGTAAATGCTAGTATATATAGCGTTTACTTGTTTTTTAATTTTGAATTTGAAATATTTTCGTATAAGGTATTTACAAAATACATATTTATATGTAAAATAAATTCATGAAATATTATTACATAAAAATAAATATTATTATTTTTATGCATAACATTTTGTGGGTAGTATACTTTGTTACTAATAATTAGAGTAATCTTAAAATTCATGAAAAGTATAGAAAAGAAAAATATGGTAATAATAAAACTAAAGAAGAGGAGAGATAGAAAATGAATTTAAAAGAGAAACTAAATAATAGAGGAATTACATTAATTGCTTTAGTGATTACTATA
>CALXZU010000076.1 GCA_944393325.1 uncultured Clostridia bacterium | reverse complement strand
AAAGAGAAGTGAAAATTTTGTAATTTTGCTTGCAAATTTTAAAATATTTGTAGGAAAAATCTGCATAGAGGCAACGAAGTTCGTAGGAAAAAACTGCAAGCAAGCATCAATATTCCTAGGAAAAAAATGCAATAACATTGAATTTTATTTGAAAATATGATAAAATAGTTGCTAATTAGAGGTGATGATATGTTAGAAAGAAAAATTATGGATAAATTATTAGAATGGAAAAATAAGAAAGAAAAGATGTGTTTAGTTATTAAAGGAGCAAGACAGGTAGGAAAGACATTCATAATTGATAAATTTGCAAGAGAAAATTATAAAAATTATGTTTATATAAATTTTATTGAAAAACCAAGTTATAAGGATATATTTGAAGGAGATTTAGATGTAGAAACTATAATAAAACAAATAACTGTAAATATACCTAATGTAAGTCTTGTGCCTAATGAAACAATAATATTTTTAGATGAAATACAAGATTGTCCAAAAGCAAGAACAGCACTAAAATTTTTATCAATAGATAAAAGGTTTGATGTAATTGCTTCAGGTTCATTACTACGGGATAAACTATAAAGCGGTTCCATCATTTCCAGTAGGATATATAGAAAGTATAGAAATGTTTTCATTAGATTTTGAAGAATTTTTATGGGCAAATGGAATATCAAAACAAGCTATTGGATATATAAAAGAATATTTTGAAAAAAAAGAAACTGTACCAATTGCAATGCATGAGAAAATGTTACAACTATTTAGAGAATTTATTGTTGTAGGTGGAATGCCTAGAGTAGTTTCAGAATTTGTAGAAAGTCACAATTTTGTAAATGTTCTAAATTTACAAAAAGAAATAGTTAGCAATTATTTAGATGATATAGCAAAATATGCCGAAGGTACAGAAAAAGCAAAAGCAAGAGAATGTTTTTTGTCAGTTCCAAAACAACTTTCAAAAGAACATAAAAAATTTCAATATAGTTTAGTAAAAAGTGGAGGAACTGCTAGAAAATATGAAGGAAGTTTAATGTGGTTATATGATGCTGGTATAATAAATTATTGTTATAATTTAAGAAAACCAGAATTACCACTTGAAGGAAATAGTATCAATAATCAATTTAAAATTTATATGAATGATACAGGATTATTAATGTCAATGTTAGAAGAAGGTTCAAGTAAGGACATAATAGATGGCAATTTAGGAATATATAAAGGTGCAATATATGAAAATATAATTGCAGAAATATTTACAAAATTAAACAAGAAACTTTATTATTTTGAGTATAAAGATAGAATAGAAATAGACTTTTTTATTAGAAAAGATAATATTGCAATAGCAATAGAAGTTAAAGCGGCAGATAACACGAGGTCTAAATCTATGAAATCTATAATAGAAAATTGGGGAGTAAAACATGGAATAAAATTATCAACCAAAAATGTAGGAGAAACTGAAAAAGTTAATAGTTATCCTTTATATATGGCAATGTTTTTATAAGGCAAAAAAGTCGGCAATTAAAGCCGGCTTTTAAAAATTAATTGTAATATAACCAATCTACAGTAGAACCATCAAATTCCATATTAGGAACACCAATATATAAGTCTCTATTACCATCTAAAGTGTGGCATTTAATAATAGAAAAAGGTTCTGGACTTGCTAAATCATATCTATATTTTCTGGTACCACCATCATTTGCTTCACTAAAAACCACATTGTTTTTATTATTTTTAACATCTAAAGCACAGTTATCAACAATATCTTGAGGGTCTATTTGTTTATTAATAATAGCATCTTGAAGTGGGATTTCTTCATTATTAATTTTAACAAAAACATCTCCAGCAAAAGTATAAACATTATAATCTAAATATGTACCTTTTTCTATAATTTTATCTATTCCCATATCTCTTCTTGCTTTGAAAATTAATTGGAAATCATTATTATATTCTAAATTATTATAACAAGAACAGATAAAAACTCTGCTATTAAAATCTTTATTTCTATTTTCAAAGTAGATATATTTAGTATCACCTAAAAAATCTTCTACAATAGTATATTCATCAATAGAAAAAGTACTGTCTTTAATAATTCTATCTTCATTACTTGAAAAATTATCTCTTCTATTATCTTCTCTAAAAATAATATTTCCATCATTTTGTAAAATAATATCCTTTAAAATAACATCACCTTCAGGAGTAGAAAAAGCAATACGGATATTATCTGGAATTTTATTTTCAATATTAGAAATAAAACTTTTTAATTTATCATCATTATAATTTTGAGTATATGTACAAACAAAATAATTGCTATTTATAGCATCATCAATAGTAAAATCTAAAGGTATATCCTCTAATTTAATATTATTTTGTTGTTGTGTCACAGTAGTAGTTGAAATATTTGTATTGCTAGTAGTATTACTAGAGTTTGTATTTATAAAGAAGTAAATTATAATACATGTAAATGTTATAAAAATTAATATTCCCAAAAAAGTAATAATAGCTTTTTTCATGGTCTTCGCCTCCTATTTACCAATTTCCATTAAATCAGTATTATCAACTTTAAGCATAAGATATGGTTTTTCTTTATCAGTTTCTTTTAAAAATAAGTAAAAACTTTTTGTAAAATCAAAATTTCTATTAATAGAATTATTTGATTTTGTGATATCTTGTATTATACCTCTACTTGTAACATCTCCGCCTTCATTGTTTAAAGAAAAATTGACTTGCTGGATTGCAGATGTTATATAAGAAATATTATTTTTATTAGTTGCTAATTCTTTATTACATAATTCACCATAACTAATTTCAGTATTAACATTAAGATATGGAATTTTTAAAGTATCATAATTATTAAATTTATGTTCTTTTTCTATATTAGAATTTTCAATAATTTTATTGTAGGTTTCATCAAAAGAATTGGTATTAGCTAATCTTGCAAGAATAACATCTTCGTTGTTTTGTGTATTTAATCTAATAGCAAAATTATTATTGTCGTTGTAAAAAAGAACTTTTACATTATCTCTTAAAGTGTTTTTAGATGAACTTGTTATTCCAAAATATTTAACATTTTCATCTGAATTTTCAAATTTATCAGATTGTAAAACATCAAAAGGTTCTTCAAATTTAAAACTCTTGTGTAAAAAGCTATAGATAGTATAACTATTAGGAATATCAAAATTAATTTTATCTAAAGTAAGAGTTTCATCTATGTCAAATTTTGTTTTAATATCATTTTTTATAGTTTCTTTAAGTTCTGGTCTTGTAACATCAACTTTTATATAATAACTTTTTTCAGATAATTGGTCTTTAGTAAAATCTCTTTTATTTAAAGAATTTACAATATCAGGTGTAGTATTTTTAAACTTGACATTTCCACCAAATCTTTCATCCATAAACTCATTCCAGGCTAAATTAAAAGTACAAATCCACATATTATTTTTTTGGCTATTATCAAATTTTTCTGTATAAGTAGGAAGTAAACTTGCTTTATATTTTTCATAAATTATGAAACCAGCATATGTCAATGACGAAATTAGAGCAGTAAGCAAAATGAACCATAAGAGTAATCTTATAATTTTATTATTTTTTATTTCTATGATTTTTTCTTGTACCAGCAATTTTTTCAATTTCTTAGTAGCATTAAAAACTAAATTTTTAATTTGCTTTTCAGATTTATCCATAATAAGTCCAGCATCTTTGTAAGATAAGCCTTCTATTTTAGTTAAGAAAATTGCTAATTGATATTCTTGTTTCAGATTACTAATTACTTTTTCTATTTTTTTCTTACGTTCTTTAGAAAAAATGAGATCTTCAAGTATTTTTTCTTCTTTTAATGTATTTTCAAAATTATCAAGTGGAAGGTTTTTGCTCTTATTATTTAGATAATTAATAGCACGAGATTTAGCAATCATGTATAAATAAGTTTTAAAAGAATATTTATCATTATAATTTTCTTTGTGTTCTAATATATACATTATACTATCTTGGTAGATGTCATGAGCTACATCTAAATTTTTAACATATCTTGTAATAAAATAGATAAGATTATTTTCATATTTCATGATCAATTTTTGAAAAGCCTCATTATTTCCACTTAAAAAATCGCTATATAATATTTTATCTTCTTCCATAACTTACTCCTATACTAATAATACAATAAATTTTAAAAAAAGTCTAAAA
>CALXZU010000075.1 GCA_944393325.1 uncultured Clostridia bacterium | reverse complement strand
AATTAGGAGAAAAAGGAACAGACCTCCTAATGGAAAAAATAGTAAAGGAAGGAAGTGATTATATGTTAGCAGCAGAGCAAATGGTAATAGAAGAAAACAGAAGAATAAGGGCAGAAGGAAGGGCACAAGGAAGAGCAGAAGGAAGATTATCTGGAAGAATAGAAGCAGCTAAAAATATGCTTAAAGAAAAAATAGATATAAATATAATAGAAAAAGTAACTGGTTTAAAAAGAGAACAATTCAAATAGAGAAAACAATTTGTTTAAAGTTGTTATTGTACAATAATAATCAAAAAATAATATAAGGAAGTGATTATATGTTAGCAGCAGAGCAAATGGTAATAGAAGAAAACAGAAGAATAAGAGCCGAAGGAAGATTATCTGGAAGAATAGAAGCAGCTAAAAATATGCTTAAAGAAAAAATAGATATAAATATAATAGAAAAAGTAACAGGACTAAAGAGAGAGCAATTTCAATAAAAATATGTATAAAAAACTTTAATTACTCTAGTTTAAATTAAATTTTATACTATAAATGGTATGTGATGTTTTATTAATAAAAATGAAAGATTCAAGTGTATATAAAAAATAAAAAGCTATTATTATAAAGTTCTAAAAATCTCATTATCGAATATACATTATGTATAAAAGATAAGGAGATTTTTTGATGAAAGAAAAAGGGATAAGAATTAAAGAAATAATAAAAGACCATGTAATAAATAATAAAAAAGAATACATAATTGTAGTTTTATTATTTGTAATAGGAATATTTTTGGGTGTATTTTTTGTAAATAATTTAGGTGAAAATGAAAGAACAGAAGTACAAGATTATTTAAATAATTTTGTTGAAAAAATGAAACAAATTGAAAAAATAGACAATATAAGTTTATTAAAAACAAGTATTACACAAAATATTTTACTAGGAATAATTATATGGTTTTTTGGAACTACTGTAATTGGAATTCCTATTGTATTTGGAATTATTATATATAGAGGATTTTGTTTTGGATATACCATATCTATATGTGTAAGTATAATGGGAATATCTAAAGGATTGGCATTTGTACTAATAAATTTATTATTACCGAGTATATTATTAATACCTGCGATACTGGCGATTTCTGTAAGTGGATTTAAATTATATAAATCAATTGTAAAAGATAAAGCAAAGGAAAATATAAAATTAGAAATATTGAGACATACAATATTTTCACTAGTAATGTTTGTTGTTATAATAATATCATCATTAATTGAAATATTTATTTCTACTAATATTTTGAAATTAGTTATAAGGTATTTTTAAAAAATGTATAAAAAAATAGAAAAATGTATTTACATTTTTTAAAATCTTTGATATAACATATATAGTTTATGTAAATATATTATTAAATAAGAGGTAGGTAGAGTTATGGAAAGACAATTAAAACTTTTTTTTGAATTTTTAGAAAATGAAAAGAAGGTATCAGATAATACATTACAATCTTATAAAAGAGATATAAAACAATTCAGAAAATTTTTAGAAACACAAGGGCTAATGTATAATAGAATACATGAAGAAGAGATGAAAGATTATATAAAATATTTACAAGAAAATGGTAAAAAAGCATCAAGTATATCAAGAGCTATTGCATCAATAAGATCTTTTTACCAATTTATGTTAAGAAGAAAAAAAGTAAAAAGAGATCCAACAGCAAATATTAAATCACCTAAAATAGAAAAAAGAATACCTAGTGTATTAACAGCTAAAGAAGTAGAATTATTATTAGACCAACCAAAAGATATCGATTTAAAAGGAACACGTGACAAAGCAATGCTTGAATTTGCTTATGCAACAGGTATGAGAGTTACAGAAATAATTTCACTAAATATAGATAATGTAAACTTAGATGAAGGATATGTTACTTGTGAACATGGAAATAAGCAAAGAACAATACCACTAGGAACAATGGCTTTAAAAGCATTAAAAGAATATATAGAAGATGCAAGAGATGTTTTAATAAAAGATGAAGAGGAAAAAGCATTATTTGTAAATGTAAATGGTGGAAGATTAACAAGACAAGGTTTCTGGAAGATTATAAAATATTATAAAGAACAAGCTCATATAACAAAAGATATTACACCACATGTTTTGAGACATTCATTTGCAACACATCTTTTACAAAATGGTGCAGATTTAAAAGCAATACAGACAATGCTTGGACATTCAGATATTTCATCAACACAAGTTTATATGCAATTCCAAGATGGAGGATTAAAAGATATTTATAAAAAAGCACATCCTCGTGCTTAAGATAGTAGCTACTATATTTATTATAGTAGCTTTTTTAATATTAAATATAAAATTAATATTAAATATTTTTTCTAATATAGATATACTGTTTTTATTTTAAAATCAATATTTTTCCTAATTTTAATAAAAATAATAAAATATAAATGTGAAATATTTTCGTATAAAGTATTTACAAAATACATATTTATATGTAGAATAAATATATGCTAGAAGCATATAAAAAATATATACTGTAAGCATAAAGAAGAACTATTATATTGTTTTAAAAATAGTAGAGTACCTTGAAAAGATAATATTTAGAGCTATATTGCAATATGTCTTTGTTTAAAATTCTAAAAAAGGGAAATACTATTTATAAAAGATATTTTAGTTCAAAGAAAAGTAAAAAATGGTAAAAAGAGAAAAAACAAAAAATGAGTTAAAAAAATAACAAAATACTAAAAGGAAGAAAAAAAAAAGAACTAATGAAGGGAGAAGTTTTAAAATGAAACAGAAAAAATTTAAAAAATTAGAGAGCAAAGGTATTACATTAATTGCATTAGTGATAACTATAATTGTTTTACTAATTTTAGCTGGTGTTTCAATAGCAATGCTAACAGGCGAAAATGGTATTCTAACTCAGGCACAAAAAGCTAAAGATGAAACAGAAAAAGCAGAAGATGAAGAAAAGAATATATTAGACCAATTAGAAGATGTAATAACAGAAGGAACAGGTGGAGGATACTTGAAAACAAAAGGAGTAAATTCACCAAAGTTAGTACAAGGAATGAAGAAAATAATGTTTACATTGCCAACAACAGATACAAAAGGAAGTGTTGTTGAAGAAGGACAAGAAGGCTTTGATGAAAATAATTGGTATGATTATAAAACAAGTAAATGGGCAAATACAATGACAGAAGATGGAAGTATGTGGGTATGGATACCAAGGTTTGCATATAAAATAGATAACACAAATAAAACAATAGATGTAAAGTTCTTAGTAGGAACAACAGATCAATATTATGATGATGAAGGAAATTTACAAACAGCAAAAAGAGCGAAATCAGCAACGGAAGCAGTAGACACAACAAGTGATTATTATGTACATCCAGCATTTACAGATGAAAGTGATATAAATTATGCAAATGGAGGATGGGATAGTGAACTAACAGGAATATGGGTAGCAAAATTTGAAGCAGGATATGCAAGTGGAAATAATGATGCAGAAGTAGTGGCAAGTAGTGTAAATTATACACAAACAACAGCATGGGTACCAAATGTAGAAACTACAAAAACAGATACAGACGTTGCAAGAAACTGGTTAGATGGAGTATATGAAACAAATACAAAAATAAAATATCCAACATTCCAGCCAATAACATATTCAATGAATTATATAGATATGAGTGACGCAAATAATATCTCAAGAGCATTAACAGGAGCAAATAATATATATGGATTTAGTAGTTCATCAACAGACAGTCACTTAATGAAAAATAGTGAATGGGGAGCAGTAGCATACTTAGGATGGAGTGAGTACGGAGCAAATGGAGTAGAACCATATATAAATAATATAACAGCAAATAGTGGAGGCGAAAGAAGAGGAGAAGGAGTAAATGAAGATGGTGGAGTAGGATTAATTAGTGTATATGCAATAACAGGATTAACGACAGGAACAACTGATGCAGTAGCGAAAACAATAACAGCGGATAATTTAACAGGAATAAATTCTACGGGAACAAGTAATAATATATATGCGTGGAATCATGCAACAGGACAAAAATCAAGCTCAACACTAAACATGTATGGAGTATATGATTTAAGTGGAGGAGTATGGGAAAGAACAGCAGCATACGTAAATAACGGACATGAAAATTTAAGTTATTATGGCTCAAGTGTGGTAGTAAATGGAGGAACAAGTACAAAATATGCAACAGTATATCCACATGATGCAACAGTAGATGATACAGACAAATTAACTGATACAGAGGAAAATTTAAATACAGCAAGTAATGCTAATTACCCACTAAATAAATATATATTTGGAGACGCCATTAGAGAAACATCTATGAGCGGTACCGGCACAAGCGGCTGGAACAGCGATTCCTCTTACTTCCCTGGGTTGAGCTATCCGTTCTTCGTTCGTGGCAGTTACTGCAGTGATAGTTTCCGTTGCCGGTTTGTTCGCTTTCTACCGCCACGGTGGCGGTGGCTATTATCATATAGGCTTCCGTCCGGTGCTCGTTGCACTTTAAAATTCCTCGAACCTGGTTTCCCTTTATCTCGGCACAAATTTTGAA
>CALXZU010000074.1 GCA_944393325.1 uncultured Clostridia bacterium | reverse complement strand
CAACGTCTTTATAAAGAACTTAGCACTATTTAATTAAAATAGTGCTAGGGACGGAAATTCTAATTTCCGTTTTGTTCCGTTTAAAACATAGAAAAAAGCAAATAATATAATTAGTACTAAACTACTATCGTAGTGGTCGAAAGTTAGAGTATGCAATGTAAATCGATAATAAAAAAATAGGTTCTCTCTTATAATATAGATATGTGAACTATCAAGAAACATATTATAGTGAGATTTTTTTATGACAAATAAACAGCTAATTGAAAAGCTGAAATGAGACTTGATGTAAATAAAATTGAAAAAAATTTTTTATTTTGGAAAATTTATGATAAAATGTGTTTAAAGTTGATTAATGAATGTGTAGATGAGGATATATTTTTCGTAAATAAATTCCATGGATGTATCAAAAATAAACCGGTACAGAATTAAGCTGTACCGGTTTTGAAGCATCCTTCCTATTTATAAAGAATTACAAAAGAAATGTGGTACCCATGCTCAAAAGCCCAGTTGACAAGTTCTTGATCACAAAATCTATATACCGATTGAGGCACTTTTACAATTTCAAATGCTTTAGCAAATTCAAGACTTTCTTCAGGGATTTGAGAGAGAACTTCACAAATCTTTGGTCTAAAGAACAATCCAGAATCCCATTTGTGAAAACAAGTGAAATTATGATTTTGCCAAGGATTGAGAGCACCTACAGGAACCATTGTAGAAACGTTTTGAGAAAGGTAAGGAAGATTTTTCAGTTCCTCAAGTGAAAACTTGGGAAAATAGTAAAGTCTTCCATCAACTATTTTTACTGGTTTTATATTCTCATACCGCTTTAACAACTCTTCATCTGTAATTTCAGGAATAGACACATTCATAGTATACCTCCTTGAATTTTCTTGGAGGTTAGAAACCTCCAAGTTTTGTACTTATTGGTTTCTAAGCAATACGGTATATATATTATAACATATTTTACATAATATTTCAAGAAAAGGAATATTATAGAATTTTTAAAAAATTAGTTGTAAAACAATATTAGTTATGTTAAAATAAAAATAAATTTAACAAAAGAGAATACAAAAGGAGAAATTATACAATGAAGAAAAAGATATTAAAGATTTTAGGAATAATTGCTGTATTTAGCATTGTTACAACATTTAGTTATGCTGAAGAAACGGTAAAATCAGCAAATAAAAATATGGAAGCTATATACTCAATGGGAGCTATATGGGGAGGAATATTAATAATCTCGGCAATATTAATGTTTTGCTTTAAAGTTACAACAGTAAGTTTAGCAGAAGAAAAAGGTGAAAAGATAAAAAACATAATACAAGAAATAATGTATATATATATAATAATAACATCTATAATAGGATTTATATATTTAGGCAAGGCATTTGAGTTTTTAAGTTTAATAATTGTTCCTATAATAGGTTTTGCAATTTCAATAATATTAAGAATAATAAAAAGTAAGCAAATATCTAATATAATATGTTCAGTAACTACAATTTTTATATGTATTTTAGTAGGATATATAATTATGCCAAAATGGTCAGTTGATTCATACAATAACCAATTTTTACAATATGAAACAACAACAATAACTGTTGGAAAACAAGGATGGGTAAATGATATAAATGGATTAATAAAAGCAGTTATAAAAAATAATGAAGGAAAAAGAAAGACATCAGTAGTATATAACGAAGATGACAATTCAACAAAACCACAACTTGAAAATTTATTAGATGAATTAGATCATAGAAAAACATATAAAGTTATGTGGGAATATGATAATAAAGGATATATAAAAAATATAGGTATATATAATAAGTGAGATACCACAGCCTGTAAAAGTCTGTGGCTTCTATTAAATGTTTTACCAAACTAAATAATTGGCTTATATATCTTATAAAAATAGACTTATGATATGTATAAAAAGGTCTTCATATCATTGTTGAGTTAAAGTTTCATCCGTTGCATGGTAGCAGTGAAACTAAGGTTTTTTATTTAGTAGAGTTATTTATAAGGTGAAACTTATTTTATGGTTCAAAAATAAAGGGTTTACCCATGATTAAATTTAATTTATGAAACAACTAGCTATACTCAAGATTTAGCTATTTACGTAAATGCTGAAAGTGTGACTATTAGTAATATAAGAACTAATTGTTAGAAATGACACAAAGATAAAACCTGTTGTAGAAAAGCAAGATGATTAATAGTTCAAATTTTATCGAAGAAAAGAAATAGTTTATGTACCAGATATATGTAGAAACACTGCATGGCAACTAAAAAAACAATAATAATATTCGTTTGTTAAATAAAAAAATAAGATAAGGAAAACAATAAAACAAGAAGAGGTATGTTCATTATAAAGAAAAACTAAAAAGTGTACTTCAATCACTTGCTGAGCTTAAGATATATTTTCTCAATATTTTTGTATCATACAAAACATGTTAGAGAAAAATTATTCATATTTTATTTAAAATGTGAAAAGTAGTAAGATGGTTGGTGGTTTTTATTTAATAATAATAAAATTAAGAACAAAAGAAAGACAGGAGAATAGAATATGAAACAAAATGAAGAAGCCAGATTGAGAAAAAATAATATGAAATTATATCCGTTATATATACTTTTTGGTTATGATATGCTATTTTATTATGGAGTAAAAGTCCTGTATTTTTCACAAGTTAAAAATATTTCAGATGCAAATATAGTTTTTCTTTCAACAATATTTGCACTTACATCCATAATATTTTTAATATTATCAACAGTTATAAATACTAAAATAGGAAATAAGAAAACATTAATAATAGGAAATGGTATTAATATAATTTCTATTATGATTTTTATACTAGGAAATGGAATTACACAAATCATGATTGCACAAATTTTAAGTGCTGTTGCTTTTTCTATGAAAAATATTTCATTTGTACCTATCCTTAATGAATCAATTCCTAATTCTAATAAAAAGGCGGAGATATTTTCAAGAATAGATGGGAAAGCATATTTGGGATTTTGTATATTTTCGGCAATTGCGACTATTATAGCAGGGTTCACGTATGACATAAATCCATATATTCCGATGTATTTATGTTTATCGTGTGCTATAATATCAGAACTGATAAGTTTTAAGTTTAAAGAAATTGAAAAGAGAGTTACAAAAGAACAAAAGATAGATGAGTATGTTAAAGAATTAAAAGACGGATTTTTATATACATTTAAATCTGGAAGAATAAAGAGTTTATTATTGTCTGTAAGTTTTATTTGGGGAGTAACTACTTTATTTTCTACATATCAGATGACATTATTAAAGAATCTAGGAGTTTCAGCAGGAATTATAGGCATAATCTCAATGATACAAACTGTAATAAAAGGATATGGAGGAAAGTTTTCAGATAGATATAATGATAAACATAAAAATAAATCTTTAACGTGTATCTCAATTTTATTAGCAATTATATTTATAATTATTGGGACAATAAGTTTAATGAAAGTAAACCTGGTATTTAAAATAGTATTAATTACTGTTATATCAATGTTAGCCTTTTTATTAGATGGTATATATACGATTTTATATAAAAGATATATAAATAATTTTTCTAATACGAAAATTCTTCCAACAATATATTCTGCAAATAATATATACTGTAATTTCCAAAGAGTTATAATAAATTCGATTGGTTCATTTGTATTAACTATTGTTAGAGTAAATTATGGATTTATATTTATGGGAATATTATTTATAATAATTGCTATATTATTACAAATTTATATGAAATCAAGATTAGGATTAAGTCCAGAGGAATATAGCAAGGAAGATTTTAAGTATGCTAATAAGTAAAATAAGATATTATGCAATGAAGAATTGTTATTTATTAATTTAAATAATACATATGAAAAGATATTTTTGATGCTTTAGAAGCAAAGAAATAAATAATTGTTTATGAAGAAAAAATACAACTATCTAATATCGAATTAAAGTTAAATAAGTTGAAATTTACAAAATGGAGGAAATGTGCTATAATATTAGTATGTAAAGTGCATTTACTCCATTTTGCATTTAACATTATACTACTCAAGTAAAAAGATTTTTTTAGGAGGAAAAATGAGTCGTTGCATGTATGATTACGCTGTTGAGATGATGAGAAGTTATCATGAGGAAGAGCCAAAAGAGTTTTTTACCAACTATAGTAGGATTGCAAGTCAGCTTGTAATTAAAGGAAAAGAAGGAAGAAAACAAGTAAGCATTGATCTCAAGAAAAAGTTTTATGAACTGTACCGGATATATGTAGAAACGTTGCTTGAGATCATTAAAGAACAGTCAGCAATATTTGTTTTTCAAAGCGAAAGCTATAAGATAAGGAGAAACAACAAACCAAGAAGAGGAGTGTTCTATTATGAAAGCAACCTAAATAATGTACTTCAATCACTTCCAGGGCTTGATGAAGGCGAGGAATATATCTTCCCAATACTTCGTATCATACGAAACAATGGTGTAGACGAACCATTCATCTTTGATTTGAAAGATGAAAAGTAGAAAAAGGTTACTGTTCAGACTTAAATAATAAAAAATATCCTAATTAGCTATATGCTAACTGGGATATTTTTGTATATGTTATT
>CALXZU010000073.1 GCA_944393325.1 uncultured Clostridia bacterium | reverse complement strand
TGTCATCTATTTTTATTAATTATTTTTTGTTAATATTTATATATTAATATTATTTTTAAAAAATGGGTGAACTACTTTTTATTTAGAAAATTTTTATTTACTTGAAAATTATGTAAATAAATTGTATAATTATAATAGTGGTTAAAACCATTTGTTGTATACAGACTTTGTAAAGTTTGGAGAAATAATGGATATTGAAAAGTACATACTCAAATATAAGAAAAACACTGTAATATATTCAGTATGCTTTTTGTTGTACCTATTGTATTTCTTTAATAGCACTACACTTGCATTTTTTAAGTACATAGCAATTTTTCTTTTAATTGTTTCGTACATTGTATCTATACTCACCATGATACTTGTACTTAAACAAAACAAGAAAAATAGTCTTTTTTACTTATGGTTTGCATGTGCAATAGTGTCTATAACACTTGCTATTTATGAAATGCTTAGTTAGGTAACATCCACCCCATAGCAATATACTAGCTATGGGGATTTTTATTAAATTGCATTTTTATAATTTTACCTCTTTAATTTTTATATTCTTTGTGTTACAATATATATTGCTTAAAGGTAAAACCTTTGCAAAATATTAATCCTTAGAGTTAAGGGGAAAGACATGGACGATTACAAAAAATATGATATTTATTCTTATTTTTGTGGCTTAGCATTTTTGGTACTTTTAGTGTTTCTTTTCTCTCTTTATATAAGTATAGGAAATGAAATCACATCCACATTTATTAAGATAATATCTATTTTAATAGTATTTGACTCAATAGCTTGGCTTTTTATTAGAGTTCTTATTTACAAACCAATTATTTTTCAAATAATTGCTCTAGTATTTGCTGTTATAAACCTAATCTGTCAAATGTTATAAAACGTCCAAGACCGCAGTAATATATACTACGGTCTTTATATTTGTTTATTGTTTTTTATTTTGTTTCTATTTTATTATTTTTTATTTAATTTCTAATTCTTTATTTAGATAAACAGAATAAATATAAGTATTACAAACTTCTTTGTTATAAACTTGTTCTAAAGCCTTTTTATACAAATCTAATTGACTCTTATATTTTCTAATTAACTCTACTTCATTACCATTTTCAACAAAATCAGTTTTATAATCAACTAAATTCAAATTACCATCCTTATCTATATAATACAAATCAATAATACCCTGTACCAAAATATTTTCATTAGTATCTTTATTATAAATGCTTTTAGCTGGAATGTTTATATAAAAAGGTTTTTCTTTTTCAATTACTTTTGCTGTTTTTAGCTCTTCCCATATTTTAGATTTAGTAAATCCTAAAACTTTATCTAAATCAATTGCTTCCTTTTCTTTAGTTGTTATAATCTTCTTTGCCACTAGCTCTTCTAATAATTCTTCTAATTTGTCTATATTATAATCTACTTTTTCATCTAATTTTTGTAAGCAAAGGTGAACTAAAGTACCTATCATATTAGCCGTTATTTTCTCATCCTGTTTATTTCTTAAAAATTCTGGTTTTCTAAATGTTATTTCCTTTTCTACATTTTTATTAAAATCTTCATGTCTATTTTGTAGTACTTTTATCACATTTTCATTTTGCATTTTCTTTATATTAGTTACAGACGTTTTAGTAGGAATAACTGTATCTAAGATATTTGGATATTCATAATTTAATATATTTGATATTCTATTTAATTCTTCTTTATTAATATCTTTAGTAATATTTTCTAATTCTTTTATAACATCTATTTCTTTATTATCAAGTTTTTTAAAACTATTTAATAACTCTTTTTTCTTATAAATATTTAAATCAACTTTATCCTTACAATAATTCTCCTCATATTGGTATACAAGTAAAATCCAATCTAAATATTTTCTATACTTCTTAATTAAAATAGAGTTAATTTTACCATTCTCTTTTCCATATCTTTCTATATTAGAAGCCATTTTCTCTAATTCTTTTTTTATATCTTTAACAATTCCTGTAATAAACAATTTTTCTTTTGCCCTTGTTAGTGCAACATATAGAATTCTCATCTCTTCTGATAGAGTCTCTAACAATATTTTATTTTTAATTGCCTGTTTACTTAATGTATCATATTTTATTTGCATATCATAATCTATATATTTTGCACCTATTCCCATGTCTTGGTGTAATAATACATTTTCTTTTAAATCATTCAAATTAAATTGTTTACCAGTATTTGATAAAAACACTACTGGGAATTCTAATCCTTTACTTTTATGAATACTCATTATCCTTACTACATCATCATTTTCACCAATTAACTTTGCTGAACCCATATCACCACTTGATAATTTTAGTTTGTCAATAAAGTTAATAAAATTATATAAGCCTTTAAAATTACTACTCTCATAATCTTTTGCTTTTTGGAATAGCATTTTTAAATTAGCTTGTCTTAAAAAGCCATTTGGCATAAGCCCAACATAATTATAATATCCTGTATCTGAATATATTTTCCATATAAGTTCATCTAAAGATAAATATTCTTGTTCTCTTCTCCACATATCTAAATTGTTGAAAAATCTTTCTATCTTTTCTTTTAAGTCTTTATTAACATCAATAACAGCTTTTTGCATACAAGTATAAAAATTATCATATTTATCTACCAATCGAATTTGTACTAATTCATTATCTGTAAATTTTCCTATAAAAGATCTTAATACACATACAAGTGGTATATCTTGCATAGGATTGTCTATTATTTTTAAAAGAGACATTATAGTTTGTATCTCTATTGCATCTAAATATTCTTGTGAGCTATCTGAAAACACTGGTATTTCTAAATTTAATAGTTCTTGTTCAAAAACAGGAGCTGAACTTGATGTAGCCCTTAGTAGAATAACGATATCTTTATAGCAAATGTCTCTATATTCTTCTTCTTTGTTATCCCATATTTTAAATTTATTATCTATTAATTCTTTTATCTTATTTGCTACAAATCTTGCTTCTAATTCTATATTTTCAATTCTTTCCTCGTCTTCTAAATTCTCATCTTTTTCTATATATACTTCCTTTTTTTCTTCATCTTCTTCGAATAAATCTATTATATCAATTTCAGTATTTAAATTTTGTTTTTCTTCTGGATAATTTGCACCTAAATTTAAATATTCATCTTCATTGTAATCAATATCTCCTAAATTTTCACTCATAATATCTTGAAAAACTAAATTAGTAAAATATAATACATTTTCTCTACTTCTAAAATTCTTAAACAATTGTATTTTCAGGTTATCCTCTTTAGTTTTCATCTCTTTATTTTTATAACTTTTATATTTACTAATAAAAAGTTCAGGCATCGCTTGGCGAAATTTATATATACTTTGTTTTACATCTCCTACCATAAAAATATTATTTCCAGAAGATACGGAATTTAGGATATATTCTTGTACTAAATTGCTATCCTGATATTCATCAATTGCAATTTCTTCGTATTTTTCTTGGTATTTCTTTGCAATAGAAGAATATTCTATTTTGCCATCTTTTTCTTTTATTAATATTTGAAGTGCAAAATGTTCTATATCTTGGAAATCTACTATATTTTTGTCTCTTTTTCTTTTTGAGAATTCCTTTTCAAATTCTAAAATTATATTTTCTAAATCCACCAAAATTTCATACATATCAAATATATCTTGATTGGCTGTTTTTGAATCACAACACAAAATATCATTTAGAATTTCAAGATTTGATTTAACACTATCTCTTATTTTTTTTGCTTCATCTTTTTCTGTTACCTTTATTCTTTTTCCTTCCCATCTTACAAATTCTAAAGTTTTATTTATTTGATATGAATTATCCCAATTATTTATATTATTATTTAGATTACTTAACATGTCTATATCATGCTCTATTATCTTCAAATAGCTCTCTAAATCCGGATTTGAATAAAGTAATTTTCTTGCCTCTTTTAAAGATGCTATTCCATCTATTAATTCATCTTGTATTTCTTCTAACAGAACTTTTCCCCAGATTGTTTTTGAAAAGTCCTCATCTAAGTTATCTTCTACATTAAACATTTCTATTTTCTCATTTAGCCATTTTTCTGGGAAAGGATTACTTTGTATATAATTATGAATTTTTAATATTAATTCTTTTAAAGGTGTGTCATCTTTATAAGATGTATATGTATGAATTAATTTCAAAAAACTTTTATCTTCATCTTCATACTTTTTCTCAAATAAATCTTCTATTACTTCTTGTTTTAACAAGTCTATTTCAGTTGTATCAGCTATTCTAAAATTAGGTGATAAATTTTCTAATTCATAAAAATTATTTCTAACAATATCTAAACAAAAAGAATCTATTGTACATATACTTGCTTTATTTAATAATGTTATTTGCCTTGATAAATTTTCGTTATTAGGGTCTTTATCTAATTTTTCATATATTGCATCTAATACTCTTTCTCTCATTTCAGAAGCTGCTGCATTTGTAAATGTAACTACTAATAATTTATCTATATCTATTCCATCATCTATAACTTTTCTTATTATTCTTTCTACTAATACAGCTGTTTTTCCACTTCCTGCTGCTGCTGCAACTAATATATTAGTTCCTTTTTCTTCAATCGCTTGTTTTTGTTCTTCTGTCCACTCCATAACTTTCTCCTATCATTTTTTATATTTTCATATCTTCATATACTCTAAATACTATATATATAATATTTAGTATTCCAATGCACAATCCTAATTTAGCCATCCATTTACCTTTCTGTTTTTCTTTATTAAATTTCACTATTCCAAAAATTCCAATTACTATAGCTGCAATTCCTGCTAAATATCCCTGCCCCACAAAAAAACTTACTAATGCAAAAATTAAACTAAATAAACAATATAAGTTTATCTTTTTATTTCCACTTACATCTTCTTTTTCAACTTCCTTTTTTTCATTTATCTCTTCTCTTATTTCTTCTTTTATCTCTTTTTTTCCTTCTTCTTTTTTTACATCATTTTCTTTCAAAGAACCTTCCTCCTATCTCAATTATAATAATTACTTATATAATAATGTATTTTACTAATTCAGTCAAATGTTTTTTATAAGTAGTTCACCCATTTTTTGAAAATAATATTAATATATAAATATTAACAAAAATAATTAATAAAAATAGATGACAATAAATCACTCATTTGATATAATTAATTCACCACAAATTAAAAAGGAGTG
>CALXZU010000072.1 GCA_944393325.1 uncultured Clostridia bacterium | reverse complement strand
CGCTATATAATATTTTATCTTCTTCCATAACTTACTCCTATACTAATAATACAATAAATTTTAAAAAAAGTCTAAAAATGGAAGCTGTTTTTTCCTCCGTTCCCAAAAACGACTAAAAAAATTCTTGTGTAAAAGTATAATTTATGATATATTGTGGATAGTGAGAGACATATTTTTATATGGAGGAATGAAATGTTTTATGAATTAATTAAAAAGATGTGTGACAAATGGTATTTATCAAAAGAATGTAAAATTAGAAATATTATAGATTATATTGTTTCTCAAGACAAATTAAGAGATGCACAAATAGAATCAATAAAAATGTATTTATTTTTCAAAATTTATTGTAGAAATCTTCCTTTGGAAAGATTATTTATTGAGGGTTATTTTTTACAAGAAATTGATTTAGATGAGTTACCAATATCTAAAAAATTAAATGATTTTTTATGTGAAAATAAAGCAGCAAGACAATTATATGAAATAGCTTTAACTAATAACTATGATGATTTAAAAAAAGAAATAGAAAATAGATATTTAGAAATAGATTTTGAAAAGTTTTTTAAAGACTTTTTCCATAATATAACATATGCAAATTATATATATTCATTGCCAATGGGAGCTGGAAAAACTTACTTAATGGCAGCTTTTATATATTTTAATTTATATTTTGCAATGAATGAGCCTGATAATAAAGTGTTTGCACATAATTTTATAGTTTTAGCACCTTCAGGACTAAAAAGTTCAATATTACCTAGTTTAAAGAAAATAAAAGATTTTAACGTTAATTGGATTTTCCCTGAGCCAATAGCGAGTAATTTAAAGAAAATGTTAAAATTTGAAATATTAGATGAGGTGAAAACAGCCAAAAAGAGCAATAAAATAAAGAATCCAAATGTGGCAAAAATTGCACAATACCAACCATATGAGGATATGTTTGGTGTTATACTTCTTACAAATGCTGAAAAGGTTATATTGAACAGAATGGAAGTTGAAGATGAACAGGTAAAGATGAATTTTGAAACTGGGGATTTAGAATGGAAAGTCGCAAATGAATTAAGAGAAACAATAGGTAAAATCCCAAACTTAGCAGTATTTATAGATGAAGTTCATCATGTAGCAGATGAGGAAATAAAATTGAATAAGGTTGTAACAAATTGGAATAATTCTGGAGATATAAATGAAGTTGTAGGTTTTTCAGGAACACCATATTTAGATAAACCTGAAACATTTTATATTACAGATAAGTTTTCTATAAAAAATTCAGATATCTCAAATACTATATATTATTATCCATTAATAAGAGGTATTGATAATTTCTTAAAAAGACCTAAGATAGTTGCATCAAGTGATAATGATCCTTTAAATATAATAAAAGAAGGGTTAACGGAGTTTTTTAATACATATAAAGATTTGAGTTATGATGGTATTATAAGCAAGGTTGCTATATATTGTGGGAATATTAAAAGATTAGAAGAATTAGTGTATCCTTTTGTTGCTGAATTTGTTAGTGATTTAGGAATGGATCCAGATGAGGTTATTTTAAAATATCATAGAGGCAATAAAGAATATTCTATACCAAAAGAAAATAGTTTAGAGTATGAGTCTTTAAATACAAAACTATCTAAAAAGAGAATTGTTTTACTTGTTGATATAGGTAAAGAAGGTTGGGATTGTAGTTCACTTACAGGTGTTATTTTATCTCAAAAAGGAGATTGCAAAACAAAGATGGTTTTACAAACAGCGTGTAGGTGTTTAAGGCAAGTAATAAAAGGAAATCATGAAACAGCATTGATTTATTTAAATAAGGAAAATGAAAAGTTATTATCAGATCAGTTGAAGAAAGCACAACATATAACTCTAGAAGAGTTCCAAAATGGTGAAAAAAGAGAGAGCCAGGTTAAGAGAACAAGTAGAATGAAATATTTAAATATTCCTGAAATTGAGTATTATAAGTTGAATATTAGCTATTTAGAGGAGATAAAAGAAGAAGCAAATACTTTAAAAGATTTGAGAAAGATTTTGAAATCAGATTTAATAAAGCAAGATGTTGTTATAACTGAAAAAAATATTAATGATGAAGTAGTTAAAACAAATGTGAATGATGTTATTTATGGTGAGGATATAAGTTATACAAAGTGGTTATTTAATATTTCAAAAGAGAGTTTTGGTTTTGTCACAATTGATATGTTAAACGAGTATGATGATGAACTTAAAAAAATATTTAATAAAATAACCATAGATGGAAAATTAAATATGACTTATAATCATAATATTATTAATAGTTTGGTTAGAAAGGCCTTTTATGATAAGAGAAAGATGTCTTTTAAAAAAGAAGAAGTACCAGAAAGTTCTAAAATTCTATCTATAACAAATATTCCAGATATAGAGTTAGAGAACAAGGAGTTACAATATCCTAATGATGAAATTACGAAGAAAATTTTGGATAGAGATTTAGGTAAAAAGGTTAATTTGGAAGAATTAACCAAAGAAGAGATATTGGAATTAGCTAAAACTAATCCTGAATTGTTTAGTAGTAGTGTAAAAAAAGATGATGAACCTGTAGAGTTGGCTAAGAAAAATAGAACTTTTCATTATATTCCATATGTGTTTTCGCAAAGTGGTTATGAAAAAGAATTTTTAGAAGCGGTATTACCTTTAGGTATACTTGATAGTAATAACTTGGAGATATATTATAATGGTGATAGAAATATTGCATCTTTTAGAATTGAATGTTTTAAAACTGAAAATAGAATTGTTAAAAATGTAGGTATGTATACACCAGATTTTTTAATTATTAGAAGGAATAAAGATAATAAAATAGATAAAGTTTTAATTGTAGAGACAAAGGGAAAAGGATATATAGATCAAGAAGAGTTTAAGGACAGAAGAGAGTATGTGGAAAATGAGTTTATAAAATTTAATAATAAAAAGTTTGGTTATAAAAAATTTGATTATTTGTTAGTAGAAGATGGGTTAGAAAAAGATGATATAAAAAGAGTGGTGAATAGTAAGTTACATGAGTTTTTAGAGGAGGAAAAATAATGGCAATAAAATATATTCCATATTTTAAAGAACCAATACAAGGACAGGCAATTTTGGATAATTTTACAAGGACAAAAAGAGTATTAAAATATGCCGAAAATGATAAAGTATTAAATAGAATAGAAAGAGGAATGCCTTTATATGAAGTAGATACTGAGGAAATAGTAGGAAATAAAGAAACAGAAAATATGGTAATAAGAGGAGAATGTGTATCAGCATGTGCATATTTAAAGGAAAATAATATAAAAGTAGATTTAGTATACATAGATCCACCATTTGCAAGTGGAGCAGATTATGCAAAAACAATATATGTAAGAAGAAATCCCAAATTAGCTGAAGCAATAGAAAAAGCAGAAGAAAAGTTGGAAGATGAAGGACTAAGAACATTTGAAGAGAAAATGTATGGAGATGTATGGAATAAAGAGGCATATTTGAATTGGATGTATGAGAATTTAATGGCGATAAAGTCAGTAATGTCAGAAAAAGGTTCGATATATGTGCATTTAGATTGGCATATAGGTCATTATGTAAAAATCTTAATGGATGAAATTTTTGGAGAAGAGAATTTTATAGATGAAATAATATGGCATTATGAAAAATGGACAGCAGGAAGTAATATGTTACAAAAAAATCATGATGTAATATATTGGTATTCAAAAAGTAATGAATTTGTATTTAATGAACAAAGAAAATTAACAGAAAATCTTAAGAAAAAATATGAAAATGGATATCTGATTGGTGGAGGATATGGAAGTAATGGATTAGTTGTATATGATAAAAATAATCCAAAGGCAAAGAAATTAATTGATAGCGGAAAATATAAAGTTGTATATGCAAATACAGAAGGAAAACCTTTAAGTGATGTTTGGGATATTCCATTTATAAATCCAATGGCAAATGAGAGAAGTGATTATACAAATCAAAAACCTGAGAAATTACTTGAAAGAATAATAAAGATATCATCAAATGAAAATATGGTAGTGGCAGATTTTTTTGGAGGTTCAGGAGTTACAGCAAAGGTTGCAAATGATTTAAATAGGAAGTTTATCCATTGTGATGTAGGAATAAATAGTATAGAAACAACGAGGGATAGATTAATAGAAGCAGGAGCATCATTTAAAGTAATGGATATAAAAGATGGAGTAAATTTATATAGAAATCCAGTGCAGACAATGGAAAAAATAAAATCATTAATACCGGGATTGAAAGAAGAAGAGAGCATATCAGAATTCTGGTCAGGAGTAATAAATGACAGTAAAGTAGGAACAATTCCCGTATATATACCTAATTTGATGGACTCAGGGACAAAGATATTAGATATAGTATTAGTAAATAAAATAATAAATGGAGAAATACCAGAATTAGGAGATGGCGTAAGAAAAGTAATAATTTATTATATAGATATAATAGATAAGAAAGAAGTAAAGAAATTTATAAAAGAAAATTTAAGAAGAGATATAGAAATAGAGTTAAAAGATTTAAAAGAGATATTAGATGAAACAGTAGTAACAGATGTTGTAGAGTATCATATAGAGAAAAAAGAGATAGTAATAGATAAGTTTATAAGTGACAGATTAATAGGAAAAATAGATGAGTATAATGAAAAAATGAAAGCTCAAAAAGTAGCAACTGGGAAGAAGGAAAAAAGGATAGATATAAGTAATGAAGGGTTAGAGTTAATAGAAATGATATCATTAGATTGTACATCAAAAAAGGGAACATGGAATAGTGATGAAGAGATAAAGATAGATAAAAAAGGATATGTAACAAAAAATGGGAAAAAGACAAAAGAGTTCTGGGATGGAAAGATTGCGTTTAAAAAGAAACCACTAAGAATAAAGATAAGGAATATAGCAGGAGATGAAAGTGTTATAAATGTATAATAGGTAAAAAATAGTGAAGATTTTTATATGGAAAATAGTAATGTGAATTCAAAATTAGAAAAACATAGATTATTGAAAATAATTTCAAAAAACAGCTGAAAGATGTTATACAATTTGAGTATAATAGTTAATGTAAATAAAAATAAGAGGGAAAAATATTGTGGTGTGAGGGAAAATGAATACATCGATTATCTGCAATATGAGAAAAGTCGCAAGAGATTTAAATGTTTGCATCGTGAGGAGTTTATTAATAAAAAACTAAAATTGCAGTGATTAAAAAATTATTATTTAACATTTTAATAACAAAGCATCTAATTTTGAAAACTTACAAAAAATGGCAAGTATTATACTCATAACCCGAAGGTCGTAAGTTCGAGTCTTACCCCCGCAACCACGTCGCAGTTAGCTAGAAAGGCTAGCTGTTTTTTTATGCAAAAAAACAGCCAAAGCCTT
>CALXZU010000071.1 GCA_944393325.1 uncultured Clostridia bacterium | reverse complement strand
CGGTTGGTAACGGAGAGGTGAAATTCCTATGTAGGCAAAACTAACTATAATATTCCTTTAAGTAGATAGGACGGTTACAAAAATCTACTAATACAGGTTATAAAAGACAAATTGAAGGCAGAACGAAAGAATATTTTACGAAACATCCTATAATGATTGCAGATTTAAAACCTGTTCATATTTTAGACTTTTATAATTGGTTATACTCACAAGGATTAAAAGGAAACACAGTTGTAAAATATCATGCTAATATTAGAAAAGCATTAGATTATGCAGTACAAACTGATTTAATACAAAGTAATCCTGCTATAAAAGTTGGTAGACCACAACAAGAACAGTTTATTGCAGATTACTATAATCAAGAAGAACTAAATAATTTATTTAAAGTTGTAAAGGATACGCCATTAGAATTAATTGTTTATTTAACAGCTTTTTATGGATTACGAAGAAGCGAAGTTTTAGGTATTAGATGGTCTGCAATAGATTTTGAAAATAAAACAATTACAATAAGCCATAAAGTTGTAATAGTTACAAACGAAGATGAAGAAGTCAAAACGAAAACAAAAATGATTACTAAAAGCAAAACAAAGAATAAATCTAGTTATAGAACATTTCCTTTATTTAAAGAAATTGAAAATCTTTTATTATATACTAAAAAATGCAAGAATATTATTCATCTATATTTAAAGATAGTTACAATAAACAATATAAAGATTTCGTTTGTTTGGATGAATTGGGAAATTTAAGAAAACCTGATTATGTTAGTCATAAATTCAAACAAATATTAAGAAATAATGATTTAAGAGAAATAAGATTTCACGATTTAAGACATAGTTGTGCCACATTACTTGTTAAAAAGGGAATTTCTTTAAGAGAAATACAAGATTGGTTAGGACATTCTAGTTCTAAAACAACAGAAAGATATACTCATTTAGATTCAAGTACAAAAATAAATTCTGCATTAGCAATAGAAAAAGCATTGAGTTTTAATACTAATACAGATATTAAAACAAATAAAAAAGATATATTAGATCTGGACTCTAATATACCTAATAAATAAGCATTTTCTAAAATTGTTAGAAATTTGTTAGAAAATTCTAGCAATTTGATGGCTAAAAGCATCAAGGTTATATATCTCAAAAGCCTTGATGCTCTTATGGTGCAGATGGCCGGAATCGAACCGGCACGGTGTTTAACCACCGCAGGATTTTAAGTCCTGTGCGTCTACCAATTCCGCCACATCTGCATATATAGAATTGGTTTTTTCCTTACGACAATATTTATTATAATATGTAAGAGAGGATTTGTCAATAAAAAAGAAAGAATTTTTTTTGAAGAAAATTAAAAAAATAAAAATAAAATTAGTGAAATCCTTTATTTTATGGTGATTTGAAGGTTTTTTTTATTTTAAAAATTATTTCAAAAAATGATTTGGAAAAATTTTATATAATAAAAATTAAAAAAATGTCGAAAATAAGAAAAACAGGAGGTGAAAAAAATGAAAAATACAATAAAATTAATAGTATTTTTTACAATTATAATTGGTAGTTTATTAATAATACCGAACTTAAGTAATGCGGCAACTACTGTAACAGATGAAACATCTTTAAATGAAGCCGTAAATAGTGCAGATTCAGGGGCTACTATAACTCTTCAAAATGATATTACTGTTACAAAACCAATAGTAATTCAAAAAGAACTTACAATTGATGGAAATGGACATAGTGTAGTAGGTGATAATTCTTGGACATCAACATCAGGAAATCAAACAATGTTTACAGCACAACTTTCAGATGGAAAACTTACATTAAAAAATATCAAATTAAAAAATGGTCCAAAGTATGGTGTTCAATCTTATGATGGGGCAACAGTGATACTTGATAATGTTTCAATAAGTGGATTTAAATATGGTGGAGTTCTTGCAAATGGTGGAAAAGTAGAGGTTAGAAATTTACATTTGGGATACAATGGAACTGGAGCCAATAATGGTATTGAAATTGATAAAGGAGCATCAGCTACAAATAATCCTACTTTAGTAATGAATGGAACATTAATTACTGATACAAATGAAAATACAATTAATATAGCAGAAAATGGACATTTAACAGATTTTACAATTACAAATACAGAAAATACTACAAATAAAGTTGTAATATCAGGTGATAGTGTTGTTTTAACTGATAAACAAGACAATGTTATTTCTGAAAGCAAAATACCAGAAAAAGCAACACCAAATGTGGATATTCAAAAAGTAGTAGTTAGCCTTGTTGTAAATGATAAAACTTATAAGATAACAGTAGATAGTGGAACAAAATTAACAGATGAAACTATAAAATCTCATATAAAAATAGATGAAGGTTATGAAGTGGAAGGTTACTATACTGATGTAGATTTTAAGAATAAATATGATTTAAACACTGCTATAACTCAAGAAACAACTATTTTTGTAAAACTTACTGAAATTGAAGAAGAAGTAGTTGTAGAAGAACCAAAGACTGAAGAAAAGGTAGAAAAGGACAATACACCAAAAACAGGTGTAGAAAATTATACTGGAATAGCAATAATTACATTAATATTTGCAATAGCCGGTTTAGTAGTAATAAATAATAGGAGTAAAAGAGGATAGGCAATGAAGTCTATCCTTAAAATTTAATTATGAAAAAGTCAAAAAAGTTATTAATTATTTTTTCTTATTTAATTTTAATCTTTCTAATTATAATATCTGTTATTTATATAACTAATCAATTATATTGGAAGAAACAAGCTGTTGAAGAAACAAAAGTAGTAGAAGAGGTGAAAGTAGAAAATGATGAACAAGTAACTAAAAAAAATTATTCTGAGAAAATGTTAAAAGTTAAAACATTAAAACAAGAAAATCAAGATGTAGTAGGAACTCTTGAGATAGATAATACAAATATAAATTATCCTGTATTACAGGGAAAAGATAATGATTTTTATATGACACATAATTATAAAAAGGAAAAATCAAGAAATGGATCTATATTTTTAGATAAATCTTATAATTGGAATATGAATAGCAATAATTTATTAATTTATGGACATAACTTAAATAATGGAACAATGTTCCAGGAGTTATTAAAATACGAAAACGAAGATTTCTATAAAGACCATCCAATTATTTTATTTACAACAGAAGAGGAGGAAATGTCATTTGAAATAATTTCTATATTTAAATCAAAAGTTTATAATAAACAAGATAATGTTTTTAAATATTATTTTTTTATAAATCCTAAAAATGAAGAGGAGTATAATTATTATATAAAAAATATTAAAGAAAAATCTTTATTTAATATAGAAAAAATTCCTAAATACGGGACTGAGTTAATTACTTTATCTACATGTTCTTATCATGTAAAAGATGGTAGGTTTGTTGTGGTGGGAAGTAAGATAGAAAAGTAAGATAAAAATATAATAAGATAATAAGTAGATATTAATTTTCTTTGAAACTATTGAGAAATTTAGTTATTTTGTTGTATAATAACAAAGAAGGAGAAATTGTTATGGAAAATAAGAAAATTATAGTAGCAACTAACAATAAGGGTAAATTAATTGAAATAAAAAAGATTTTAAGTGATTATGAGATTTTTAGTTTAAATGATTTAGGGTTAAAAATAGATATTGAAGAAGATGGAAATAGTTTTAAAGAAAATGCAATAAAAAAAGCTAAGGAAGTTTTTAAAATTACAAATATTCCATGTATTTCTGATGATAGTGGTCTATGTATTGATGTTTTAGATGGTTGGCCTGGAATTAAAACAGCACGATTTTTAGGTGATGATGCATCTGATAAAGATAGAAATGATTATATTTTAAATAAAATGATAGATAAAATAGGTGATGAAAGAACAGCGAAATTTGTTTGTGATATTGCTTATGTAGATAATAAAAATGTTATCATAACAGAAGGAATTATTAAAGGGAAAATTGCTAAAAAAGAAAGAGGAAATAATGGTTTTGGTTTTGATAGTATTTTCGAATTAGATAATAAAAAAACTTTATCAGAGCTTACAAATGAGGAGAAAAATGCCTTAAGTAGTAGGAAAATTGCATTAGAAAAATTAAAATTTGAGTTACAAAAAATAAAAATTTGAAAAAAGTACTTGACAAGCCCAAAAAAATAGTTTATACTTTAATCTGTGCTAGGAAATAGGCACATGCTCCCTTAGCTCAGTTGGTCAGAGCAACTGGCTCATAACCAGTGGGTCCAAGGTTCGAATCCTTGAGGGAGCACCATTTTTTATATATGGGTAGGTGGCCGAGTGGCTAAAGGCGGCAGACTGTAAATCTGTTCTCATTTGAGTACGAAGGTTCGAATCCTTCCCTGCCCACCAGAAACGAACAACCTTGTAAGTATTGAAATATCAATATTTTGCAAGGTTGTTATTTGCTGAAAGTATGCAAAAGTAATGAAGTATCAGAAATTTTTGATATATATATAATATTATAAAATGTAAAACATTTACTATTAGAAAGTAAATTACATAATAATTATGGTATGCATTATTGCTTGGTATAAAAAACGATGTAAATTATTAGATTTATAGAAAAAGTTAAAGGAGATAAATAATATGTCAAATAACCTTGAATGGTCTTTGAAAAAGTGTAAATGCACCAATAGAAGTAGCTTAATATAAAGTAAAAAATGTTATTCCAAAAGAAATAATGGATAAATTACAAACAGAAGAAGAATTAAATTTATATATAAAAAAACTACCGAATGAGGAAGTTGAAGAAGAAAAAGATTAGTATTTTGAAATTTGCCACTGGTGGCAAATTTCATTTTCTAACTGTTGTTATGATTATAACGCACCAGATATTAAAAATATACAAATATTGAAATATCAATATTTTGTATGTTATTTTATTATTTTTTTTGTGATGTAACTAAATAGACATATAGAAAAGAACAAAAAATTAAAATATAAAAAGGAAAATTTAATATAAAGAAAGAATATATATATGAGGATAAGAGAGAATTAAGAGAATATATCCATAATAAAAAATGATACGAAAAAGTAAATTTGTTAAAGATATATTATAAATAATAAGTTATTAAGGAGGTTTGAGTTGATGTCAGGCACTGAAACTAACAGAATTTAAAATAAAGAACAACTAAATGAAGATTTTGAGCAAGAAGTAATAGCTTTTCTAAACTATAAAGAAGGCGGTATTATTTATGTAGGTATTAGGAAAGATGGACAAGTAGTTGGAGTTCAAGATGCGGATTTAACTCAATTACAAATAAAAGATAGGATAAAAAATAATATTCAGCCATCAACTTTAGGATTATTTGATGTAATTGTGGAAACAATAAATGATAAAGGAGTGATAAAAGTAGTAATATCAAGTGGAACTGAAAAACCATATTATTTAAGAAAAAAAGGAAGAACACCAGAAGGATGTTATATTAGAGTTGGTAGTAGTAAAGAACGAATGACAGAAAGAATGATTGATGATATGTATTCAAAAAGAATTAAAAATACATTGAAAGAAATTGACTCTCCAAGACAAGAATTAACATTTAATCAATTAAAAATTTATTATGAAGAACACGGATTAAAATT
>CALXZU010000070.1 GCA_944393325.1 uncultured Clostridia bacterium | reverse complement strand
AGCTGGTTAGCCAGAATAAGAAAGGTAATCTAAAGGAAACTTTTTTGCTGGCTAACCATCAGTAATTTCCTATACATCATAGTGCTTCTAATCCTTGCAGGAGTAAGTATTGCTATGCTAACAGGTGAAAACGGTATTCTAACTCAAGCTCAAAATGCAAAAGAAGAAACCAAAGATGCACAACTAAAAGAAGAAACAACACTTGGACAATATGAAAGTTATATAAATCAAGCAACTAATACAAATGCAGTAGTTGGTGAAATAGTAACTGGTGGAAATAAACCTTACACAAATAATGGAACAGCTATAATTCCTGAAGGTTTTATGATTGTTCCGGGTTGTAATGATGTATCACAAGGACTTGTTATTTCAGATAATCCAGAGGACACAGAAGAAGATAGCTCAAACATAGTTGCTAAAGGTAATCAATTTGTATGGATACCAGTAACAAGTAAGGACGAATATGTTAGAAATACAAGTTACGGACTTGCAGAAGTTTCAACAACAGCTTATACTGATACAGGATACTTACCTGATATAATAGCACCAACAATACCTGATAATGTAACTGATGAAAAAGAAATAGGATTACTAAATGAAGAAGCTGAAAGAAATGCAGTTGTAAGTAAAGATGGCTTTTATATTTCAAGATATGAAGCTGGGTTAGAAGGAACTGATACATTAGTGAGTAAAAAAGGAGCAACAGTATGGACAAATAAAACACAAGAGCAATTTAAAGAAATAAGTAAAAGTTTTAAAGTAAAAAGTCCAGAAAAAGTAAAAAGTGCAATGTGTTCAGGAATACAATGGGATATAATAATGCATTTTATAAACGGAAAATTAGATGGAAATGGAATAGATAATTTTTTAGTAACAACATATAATACTAATAGACATACAGGTTCACCAACTAATTCAGGATTTAATGAGGCCGATAAAGTATGTAATATATATGATTTAGAAAGTAATTATTTTGAATATTCAGCTGAAAAAGCAATATACCAAAATTATATACGTATTGTAGATCGCGGTGGTTCTTATGATAATAAAGTTTGTACCGCTTCCACTAGGAATGTACTTAATGGTGAAGGATATTCTTATGCTACATTCCGTTTCGTCCTTTACGTAATGTAAAAATATAACAAAGTTATTAACGTTTTTCTTTCATTTTATATATATAAATAGTTAGTCTAAATATAGGCTAACTATTGTTTTTCTTTATTTCTTTTTTATCTTTTTGTTCTTCATTTTTAGTCTCTACTCAACCATCTCTATAGCATCATTTCTATTTAATCCATCTAAATTATAGTAAGTATCAGGAATATTTCCAACAATAACATTTTCAGCAAGAAGAACTTGGTTATCAATCTTCCTTTCAATATCTTTAAAAGGAGTAAGTACCTTAACATTACAAGAAACATTTAAATAAATTCTATGTAAAGTCTGGTTAATACCTTGAGATGTGAACTCACTATTTAAAGTAGTCTCAACATTACCAATCGAAGAAATTCTAATCTCTACCCCAGGACCTCTTCCAGATAATAACTTTAAACCTGTAAAACTCCCTAAAGCAATTTGAATATCTTCCCTACCTAAATTATCAAAACCATTTTGTATATTTAAAGCAATTTTAGATGTTATCTCATTCATATTAGTAATATTAGACTTAATCATAGTAATATTATCATTGGCATCTTTTTCAACAATAAACATATCATCATAAGTATAATCTTTCATAACAGTTAATGCCTGCTCATTAGAAATATTAATCGCAATAGATTTAGCCTTTGACTCACACAAAGTATCAAAAATAGGAGAAACAGCCTTTAAAACATAACCAACTGTACTAAAAGCAATAATAAGAATAATTAATATAGTAATAACCTTTTTACTTATTTTCTTAGTATTATCTCCCCTATTTTGTAAAAACTTTGGAAATCTTATACGTGGTCTTGAATATATTTTATACATGGCTCATACTTGGAACTTTAGTATAATGAGGTATAAAAAGTTTTTGACCTGGCATTATCATATTCTCATCTTCAATACCATTGGTCCTTGCAATATCATCAACAGTACTTCCGAATTTCTTTGCAATCTTCCACAAAGTATCACCTTTTTTAACAATATACATAATAATACTATAGTCTTCCTCTTCCCTTTCTCCATTTGTCTCAATTTCATCTATAACATTTAAATTAGATGTTTTATAAGAATTCATTTGCATCTCTAAATCAATATTACAATTAACAACTCCAGCATCTTGAACAATAAAATCTTGGTTTTTAACAGACACTTCCATAGTAGTCACTAAATTATCATCATTTTCAAAATTATCAATGCTGTAATCAAAAGGAACAGTAATGCTTCTTGTCTCTACTTGTAAATCTCCATTTGCTAAAATAAAATTAATATCTAACTCACCTTCATAAATAATCTTGCTTTCTTTTCTATGTTCCTTCTCAATTTTTGGAATAACATCTACATCTATAATATTTTTATCTCCAAAGTCATCTAAATTAATTTTTTCTCTTATTTGTAAAATATCACTAACCATTTTCTTATCACTAATAGTCATAACTTTTCTTTGATTAAATTCTAAATTCTCTATTGGACTATATAAATCTTGGATTAAGCTAATCTCCTTTTCTTCAAAAACATTAACAAAAACACCAACTTCAATCTCAACATAAATAGAATGTTCTTCAGTAGAATTAGGCTTTAATACTATATTTCTCATCTCATAATTAACATCGCAGATATTTTCCTCATTAACATCTTGAATATCAATAAAACCAACAATAGGAACATTTGCTTTAACTTCTCCTATTCTATTATCTTCTGTTAAATATAGTATTTTAACCTCAGCATCAGCTTTAGTCAAAACCTTATTATAACTAATCTTAACATCTTTATTTCCTATTTTCACTCCAGCTTTTAATATCTCTGCTAAATTATCTTCTACATTTATATTAATAGTGTCTTTTGCAAAAATCTTATTATCTCCAGTTCCAACTAAAGAATTAACCATTAAACTTTCTTGTAACATTTGTATCCCTTCTGCATCAGGAATACTGTTTACTATAGCAATAACCTCGTTAGAATATACATTAACCTCTATATCCACCATAGCCTTAATTCCAACTTTTCTTCCATTAATAACTTTAGCTTCTATGCTCTTTAAATTAGTAGTTACCTTACAACTCATCTCATCATTAACATTAGGAATTTGTATTGTTTCAGAAAAATCCAAAGTAGTATTGATACCTCTTATCTTATCTTTTTCATCATCTGCCATATACATTATATATGTATTAATATTGCCATCAACTCTAACTTTTCCATCTAAAACCTCTTTTTTATAAACACATACCATCCCACTTGTACTAATTGTATTTAAAATATCAGGTTTAGAATCTGGAACAATCATATCTCCTTCTACCATTACAAGTTCTTTTTTTGTTGCTACTAATTTATTTACAGATAAACTTTCTTTTACCGTTTCTACAACCATTTAATTAACCTCCTTTAATATATCCTTATTCATATATATTAAAGTAAATTTAATTTTATTCAAAAATAAGAAAAAAAGCAGAAAATAAATCCTGCTTTAAATTTTACTATTCTTATACTAAATTCTTCCTTGGTTTTGGTTCTGGAGCTGGTGGTATCAAAGGTGAATAAGATTCTCCATCAAAAACTTCAACCTCAACTGTCCTTGTTAAAACATCAGTATAACTATATGTTACATTTCTATTGTTTTCTTCATATCTTACAACAAAAATATTAGGATATGCTTTTTCTATTGTAGCTTCTTTTTCAAAGACCTTACTTCTTCCTAAAGAGCCTTTTACAATTATCTTTTGTCCTTCTTTTTCTAAAATATCAGTTTTTAGATTTGCTATATCAGACCTACAAATCATGCTATCACCTTCCCTTAAGATAGCTTGATTATAGCATTTTAAGGGCTTCTCTGTCAAAGAACAAAGTTTCTTGTCGATTTTTGCAACTTCGCTGTTTTCAAAGGTTCTATAAGATTATTTTTGTAAAATTACAACTATATTACAATTATGTTACAAAAATATTAAATTGGTTTATTTTTATAATTATATTATTCTTTTAACTTCCCATTAGCACCAATTCCACTAACTCCATTTTTTCCATCTCTTAACTCATATGCAATATCATCTATTGTAACAAATTTATATTTTTCAGTAGTTGCAATTTTTTCTGCAACAAGTAATGGATCTAAAAAATCTATCAAAATACGTGCAGGAGAGGAAGCAAAATTTGCTCCAGCAGATATTAAAGCCTCAAAATAACTTTGACATGCCCCTGCAAAAATCACTAAATTCTTCCCAGTACTTTTATCAAACTCTCTTGCTTTCTTTACTGTTTCTATAAAATATCTTGAATTTCTGTAATTATAAATATCATAATATCTTTTCCCCTTTTTTAACATACCATCATGTCCAGTGACAACTAATATATCTGGCTTATATATTTCTAAAAATCTTGTAACTACAATAGGTTGTTTATATTCAGGAATATTTCTAACAACAGCATGTAATCCTACTTTTTTATAGTAATTATAAGATTTTTCACTATATTTCCTATCACCATCTAAATGTAATATCTTACCTGTTATACTTTTATCAAAACTTCTCTTTTCATCAGCTATAAAAATTCTTTTTTTCAATTTATCATCTAAACTTTTAAGTCTTTTTATAACATCTCTTCTTGGTATAATTTCTAAATCTGAAACAGGACTATCTGCTTCTATTCTCTCTATTAAACCATTTAAAATAGCAATTTCTTCTTTAGTACTTATTTTTTCTATTATTTTGCTAACTTTAAAATAAATATCTTTGCCATATGATTTTCTACCTACTATATCACCTTTTCTAATTTTACTCATATTGTTTCACCTCATAAATTTAGGCTATTATATTTTATGTCTTTTTTTGTAGAAAAGTGATATTAAATAAATTAATGTCCATATTTTCTCTTTGTAGGCGGATTTATCTTTTTTAGTCTCTCTGTATTATCGTTTTCATTCTATTGTATATTAGTTATAAGAATGCAAGAAAAAGCATAAAAAATCTACTCTCTTTTTGAAAATAGATTTTTTATTAGATTAATTCAGTTCTTCTCTTAAAAAATTCTGTAAATCTTTTTTATTTAAATCTTTTAAAATTTTTCTTCTTTCTTCTGTATAATTACCCTTTCCATCACTATACATTTGAATAAATTTTATCATACCTTCAACACCTAACTCTTCTTTTAAAGCTTTAAGTCCATCTCTTCTTATTCTTTCTAATTCTCTAACTGTTACTGCCATTTACATCACCTCCATTACAAATTCTACTGGATTTACAACTTTTAAATTTAAATTCGCTTTTTTTGAAGCATTTATTAGCTGTCTATCCACTGTTACAAAATAATCTACCTTTTTACTTTCTGCATAAGCAATATGATAAGCATCCATATAATGTATATTGTATTTTTCTAATTCTTCTACTCTCTTATCTAATTCATATGTATATGGAATATTTTCTAACTCTAATCCATCATATAAGAATAGGTACTTTTATACTTGTTTTCTATTTCACTATGACTATATACATATTTTAACTACCAAAAATATTTTAACCCAATTTATCCCATAAGTCAATAGTTATGAACTGAATTAGTACTTAACTATCTTTCGCCAAATTTAATTTACTCACCTTTTAAAAAACCTTTAATATTCCCCCTCAAATACTATAAAAGCAATTTTATGTATTTTTTTGTAGAAAAGTGATATTAAATTAATTAATGTCCATATTTTCTCTTTGTAGCCATCCCTCCTCTTATATGCCTTTGTGCTTTATTTTCATCTAAAATTACTCTTACCTCTTTTGCTAAAGCCGGATTTATCTTTTTTAATCTCTCTGCAATATCTTTGTGTACCGATGTTACTTTTCGTAACGGTAGAACTATTTTTAGAAGTATTAATATCTTCAAAATTAGTTATCACAGTTG
>CALXZU010000069.1 GCA_944393325.1 uncultured Clostridia bacterium | reverse complement strand
ATATTTTTTCAAATTTATCTATTTATTTACATTGCATACTCTAACTTTCGACCACTGCGGTAGCAGTTTAGTACAATCGTAATGACAAGTGCAATTAAAGTAATTCCGATTATTGTTAATTTTTTCTTTATTTGTAAATGATTTCATCTTATTTTTCTCCTTTTCATTAGTTATATTATTTCCTTATTTTCTATTTTTATGTATTTAAAGTAAAAAACAAAGGAATAAGCACATAATAAATTATGTATATACATTTAAAAAAATAAGGATATTAATTCTATTTATGCCGTGAGTATATATTTTTTATATGCTTTTAGCATACATTTATTTTATACATAAATAAGGTATTTGTAAATACCTTATGATAAAAAAGTGAAAAAAATGTCATGAAGTAGAGATTTAATTTGTGGTAAATTAAAATTTTTTTCGTTATTGCAACTAAAAAATTATTATGATAAAATACAAGTAGAAAAAATAAGGAGAAAACAAATGAGAAATACAACTAAAGAAGCGTTTTGTGAAGTATATGATATTATAAAGCATATGGATAAAGAAATGCAAGAAAAAATACCTAATAATTTTATGAATTTAATAAAGGAAAACAAAGCGTTAAATTATGAATTTAATATAGATTATAAAAAAGATATAAAAAATCAAATACTTAGAGAAACTAAAATAATACTTTCTCTTATTTATAGAGATTACTTATGTAGTGAAGAAAAGAAAAAAGAATTATTAAAATTAGATTTAGAAGAAATTAGAAGAGAAGAAAAAATATTACAAGAAAAATATGAGATTAACTTTGAAAAAAGAAAAAAAGAAAAACTTATACAAGAAAGTGAAAAGCCTAAATTACCAATAAAAATAGAAAAAGAAAAGTGGTATATAAAAATATTTAATTTTATAAAAAAAATATTAAAAAGATAATTTAGTGAGGTACAAATGGAAAAAGAAGAACTTAAAATATTAATAGAAATGGTACAAGAAACTTCGAATGTTTTTTGGAGCTTTTATAATTATACATATACAGATAAAAGAAGAAATTTATTAGATAAAATAGGAGTAAGATATGAAGTAGATGCACTTCTTAAAGAATTTAAAATAGAATATGGCGAAAACAAAAAGATAGAAAATTGGTTAAAGAAAAATCTACCAAAATTTTTAGAAACAATGGATAAAACAGACATAGGATATTTAGCAAAAGAATATCCAGGAGCTTTAGGTGATGATGTTTTAAAAGAAATTCTAACAACCGAAATAGTAGAATGGTATGATGAATATAATCTTACTGATGAAGACTTAGCAAAAATACTTTTAGCTGTGAATGATGTTGAATATAAAAAGAAAATATTAGATTATGTAAGAGAACAATATGATGGAGATCCAGAGGACACACATTTTAGTGAACAAGAAATAGTAGACATTCTTATAAGTACAAATGATATAGAATATATAAAAAAATATATTGAAGAAGGCTATTATTCAGAGGAATATTTTTCTTATGAACATTATTCTTATGACTTAGACACAGGACATTTTTCAAATTACAATTTAGAAAAATTATTAAAATTTATTAATGATTATGATTATATAAAAGAGATTTTAGATAAAGGAACATACGACCTTAAAAGTAGAAATATAGCATCATTAGTGGAATTTATGAATGATGTAGAATACACACAAAAAGTACTTGATAATAGAGAAAACTACAAATTAGAAGGTGATGAATTTTTAGAACTATCTTTATTACAAGAGATAAATAAATTAGATGATGCAAATATAACTTCTTTTATTGACAAATTAAAAAAATCAAAAAGAGCTGTTATTAATATTGTAACAAATGTTAATAAGAAAGAATTTACAGAAAAAATTGTTAAGAACTGGAAAGAAATTGGTTTTCAAGGTTATGAGATAAAGGATTTATTATCATATGTGGATAATATTGAAGAAATAATAATAAATAGAAAAAAATATGATTTAAGTAGTGAAATAATAGCAGATGTAGTTAGTAGAAAAGGAAAAAAAGAAGAATTATTAAAGTTAGTAGATAAAGAAACAAGTATAGCGTTTAGACAAAATAATGCATCAATACAATATATAAGAGAATATTTAGAAATGTTTATGAAATTAGAAGGAGTAAACATAGAAATAGATAAAATATTAAAAATGGCAGAGAAAAACGAAGGAATATTAAAAGGAAATTTTAATATCCTTGATAATAGATATATTAATGCATTAGGAGAAGAAAAAATAAATCAGATTTCTTGTTATCCAGAAATAGTAGAAAAAATATTAGAATTAAACAATGAGGAATTAAATTTAATAGGAAAAGTTTTAGATAGGTACATGCAAGAAGGTGAAGTAGAAGAATGGGCACCACTTGCAAATAGAATATTAGAAAATATAAGTAGTTATGGAGAATTAATTTCTAATTTGAAAGGAAATAAAGAATTTGACGTAAGTGAGCTTATACCAATATTAATGCATTCGAATGATTTTGATATAAAAACTTTAGAAGATGTAGAAAAGTTTTCAGATATTAAAAGAAGAAAATGTGAAGAATTAATAAATGCTGAAACAATAGAAAAAAAACAAGAAGGTATACTTTTAAAAATTTTTGGACAAGGACGTGAAGAAACCAAAAAATTAATTGAAAAATTCGGAGAAGATATTGATAAAATAGAGAACGAAAATTTAAAGGATTATATAAAATGTTTACAAGAAATATTGAAAATAGAAGATGGAGATGTGTTAGAAAAAATATTCCAAAATGTAGATGAAATAGAGACATTAAATCCACTACTTATGGAAAGAAGATTGAAAACAGAATATTTTAAATTATATAAAAAAGATTTATTTAAAGCAGAAGATGCCAAAATATTATCAGAAGAAGATAATATGTATAGTGCAGGAACAGACTTTAAAATGATAATAACATCTGTTGGAGCATACTGTAAAAATAATATACTTAATTATGAAGAAGATTGGAATAGAGCATCAATATCATCACAACACTTTTGTGCTTCATATATAAGAAATGATATGTTGGGACATGCAAGAGTACCGTTTGTATGTTATGGTTTTGAAGATATGCAAGAAGATTCTTTAATGTTATCAGGAGCAAAAGATATTTATTCTTCAGCAGAAACTTTTGAATCAGAAGCATATAGAGGAGAAAGATATTTATCACCAGATAATCAAATAAAAAATACATCTTCATATAATGAAATGGACTTCAGACGTATTCAAGGAGGAGTAAAAAAACAACCAGATTACATAGTGGTATTTAAGAAATATGGAGATATTCCCAATCTAACAGAAGCAAAAAAAGCATCTAAAGATTTCGGGGATTTACCTATTATAGTTATTGATGTAGAAGAATGTTTAATGGCAGAAAAACAAAAAGTAGAAAATTTATTTGAAAGGTATAAAGAAACTGGAGATATAAAAATAAGAGAGCAATTAGAAGTAAAGCTAAGAAATAATAGAGTAACAGATGAGTATTTTTGCCAAGACACAAATATTGATGATGAATTGAAAAGATTAACTACTGAAGATAGAGAAGTTACTATTGAAGATTTAGAAGAAATTTATGGTGAAACAACCAGTAGAGAAAGACAAGAAGAAAGTTCAAAAATCTTAGAAATCTATAGACAAATAAAAGAAATAAGCAGAGGAGAGATGCAAGGTGGAGAAACAGGAGGAAGAGAATAAAATAGAACAAAATTATGGCATAACTTCAAGAAAAATATTAGAAATAATAGAGAAAAATAGAGATGATAAAAAATAATAAGAAGATAAAATATAAAAACGAATTAAAAAGCCATAATTTGATAATAATAAGAAAATATGTTAAAATTAAAAAAAAGTGAAAAGAAAGGTTAAAAAGGTGGGGAAAAATGAGCAGTACTAATAAGCTATATTTTTTAAAATAAAAACAATCATATTTTAGAAGGTTTATTAGTTATGCTTTAATTTAATAGATTAATAAATTTCTTCTTTAATATGATTTAAAGGAGGAATTTTTGTATGGAAAAAATAATTATAAAAGATGTAATAAAATATTATGGAGATAGAAAAATATTAGAAATAAAAGAGCTTAAAATAAATAGTGGAGAAAAAATAGGAATAGTTGGAATAAATGGAAGTGGAAAAAGTACATTTTTAAATATTATATATGGTAAAGTAAGTATTGATTGTGGAGAAGTAATAGTAAATGGAAATATATCATATATAGAACAATTAAATAATAATTACGGCTATTTAAGTGGAGGAGAAATAGTAAAAAAAGAAATAGAAGAAAAACTAAATAATAAATATGATATTATTTTAGCAGATGAACCATCAGCTAATTTAGATATGGAAGAAAAGGAAAAGTTAAATAAAAAATTAAAAGAATATAATGGAACATTATTATTAATATCACATGATAGAGAATTATTAGATAATGTTGTAGATAATATTTTAGAAATCCAAAATGGAAAAATTACTAAATATAAAGGAAATTATAGTAAATATAAGAAAGAAAAAAAACAAAAAGAAAAAAGAAAAGAATTTGAATATGAAAAATATTTAGAAGAAAAGAAAAGGTTAGAAGTTTCAATAAATAAGGTAAAAAATGAAGCAAAGGCAATGAGAAAAACTCCTAAAAGAATGGGGAATTCAGAAGCAAGACTGCATAAAAGAGGAGTTGAAAATAAAAGAGAAAAAGTAGAACAAAGGTCTAAGAGTTTAGAGACAAGACTTAAAAATTTAGAAATAAAAGAAAAACCAGATGCTAAATATAATATATTTATGAAAATGCCAGAAAACTTAAAAGTAAAAGCAAAAATTGTTGTAAGTTCAGATAATTTAAATATTAAAGTAGGAAATAAAGAATTATTAAAAAATAGCAAATTTAATATAAAAGCAAATAGTAAAACAGCATTAATAGGTGGAAATGGTATAGGAAAAACGACATTAATTACAAATATATTAAATGGTAATTTAAATATAAAAATAAATCCTAGTTGTAAAATTTCTTATTTTAAACAAGATTTAAATAATTTAGATAACAATAAAACTGTTTTAGAAAATATATTAGAGGATACAAGAGAAGATGAAACAACAATTAGAAATATATTAGGTAGCTTAAATATAAAGGAAAATGATGTATATAAAAAAGTAAAATTTTTAAGTGGGGGAGAAAGAGTAAAAGTTTTACTAACTAAAATCATGACATCTAATTGTAATTTTATAATATTAGATGAACCAACTAATTATTTAGATATAGAATCAATAGAGGCATTAGAATATTTAATGAAAGAATTTAAAGGTACAATTTTATTTGTAACACATGATAGAAAATTAATAGATAATGTAGCTACTAATGTTATGATAATAGAAAATAAAAAAATAATAGAATTCGAAGGAAATTATACTAAATATTTAGAATATAAAGAAAATAAGAATAAAACTGTTAGTAATAATTCATTACTTTTAGAATTTAAACTTGCAGAAATTACTTCTAAACTTTCTATTTGTAAAAATGAAGAAGAAAAGAAAAAATTAGAAGATGAATATAATAATTTATTAAAAAGTATTAAGTAAATAAATATAAAAATTAAATAGGAATATTTTAGATGTGAATGTTGATAAAATTTATGTTTTAATATATATGAAGGGATATATTATGCCAAAAAAAGTAGATAATGTATTAGAAATTTTTATTAAAAAATTATCAAAGTTATTAGGAAAAAGATTAAAGAAAATAATATTATATGGTTCTTATGCAAGAGGGGATTTTAATAAGAATTCCGATATTGATTTGATGATATTAACAGATTTTAATAATGAAGAATTGAAAAAGTATAGAATTAAAGTAAGAGAAATAGCGTGTGATATAGAGGATGAAAATGATGTTATAATTTCACCTTTGCTTAGAAATATAGATAGATATAATGAAAGAATAGATATAATACCATTCTATATGAATGTTAATAAAGAAGGAGTAATTTTAAATGGATAAAAAAATAACTGTTAAAATATTTCCAAGAATAAATAGATAAGTAAGTGAAAAATAATAGGAAGATTTACAGAAGAATTTTGCTTTTTTATATAATAGGAAAGTAACACAAACTGTTTTAAAATTAAGTAAAAAATAAAAATTTACTTCATATTACTTG
>CALXZU010000068.1 GCA_944393325.1 uncultured Clostridia bacterium | reverse complement strand
ACTCCTTTCCATTTTTTACCTCAAAGAAAAGGTTAATCTAATTATACCATGATTTTAGATATAGAAAAAGTACAGAAATTTGTGTATTTTTACTTTCCACTTTTTCTGTACTTTTATTTTATCATTTATAAATTGCAATGAATGGGAAGAAATATATTACTTTGCTAAAACACATAAAAAATGGTTAAAAAGCTTTTTAAAATTAACAGGAGGAATACCAAAACCATCAACATATGAAAGAATAATGGCAATAATTAAGAGTGTATAATATAGTGTGTAAATTATAAAACACACTATATTTTGACTTTTTCTAATAAATTTGTTACAATATAAAATGTAAGTAAGCTGAATAGTCGCTGGTAAATTTCGAAAGGAATTACGAGAGGAAAGTCCGGGCTCCATAGAGCAAAGATGCTAGGTAACGCCTAGTGAGGGTAACCTTAAGGAAAGTGCAACAGAAAATAACCGCCTATTTTGTAGGTAAGGGTGAAAAGGTAAGGTAAGAGCTTACCGCTATTATGGTGACATAATAGGTCAGTGTAAACCCCATCTGGAGCAACACCTAAATTAGAAGATTAAGCCTGCTCGGCGCCTTCTAACCTGTGTGGCTTGAGGTAGGTAGCAATATCTATCCTAGATAAATGACTATTTTAAACGACAGAACCCGGCTTACAGGTTTGCTTATAATTTTTTTAGAGTGGTTACCACTCTTTTTTGTATTTTTTAGACTGGAAATTTACATAAAAATGTGATATTATATAAATAGGTAAAAAATAGGTGTCTCGTATAACAAATGTAAGGAGATAAAATGAAAGTGTTTAGTTTTTCTGGAAATGTAACGTATAGTTACGGAGAGAAAAGAAAGGTGAATGGCTATTTCGTACAAGAAGAGGAGTCAATAGTTAAAGGATATGTGCAAGAAACAGGAACAAAATATACTCCTTCTGCTATAAAAGGAGTATATGATGTAAAAACAGGAAAACTTATCTTGGTAAAGATGAGTAGACCAGGTGGTTATGTACCGGAAATCTGGATTTTCTCTAATATCTTTGGAGAAGGTTGGCTAAGTTCTTATCGTGAATGCTATGGAACATTCTCGGTAGCAGCTGGAATCAAAGATGGTAAAATCGAGTTTATAAAACTTGAACGTGAGAATGAAGCAAAAGAAATCATGCAAGAATATCTTAGGTTATATGCAACATCAACAGAGCTTAGTCAAAAATTAGTCAGAGATGTTAATAAGTATGAGTGGCTGTTTAACCATATAGAACATTTTAAAGGGAGTGCCTGATGGCATTTCCTTTTAATTAAAATATTCCTTGATAAAATAAAATAGTTGTTATATAATTTGCTTAAAATAAGGAAGGAGAAAAAAGTATGGAAAAAATAGACTTTATAGCAACAGATGGAATAGAACTAAGTGGAATTTTATATAGGGGAAAAGAAAAAACAGATAAAACAATACTTGCAGTACATGGAATGACAAGTAACTGTTTTAAAAAAAGAGATGATGTAATAGCAAAAAAAGCAAATGAAGAAGGAATAGACTATTTTTGCTTTAATAATAGAGGAAGTGAAATAATAAAATATATTAGTAAAAAAATAGAAGGAAAAAAAGAAAAAAACTTAGCAGGAACAGCATATGAAGATGTATTAGAAGGATATGAAGATATAATAGGAGCTATTTTAAAATTAAAAGAATTAGGATATAGTGATATATATTTACAAGGACATAGTTTAGGTTCAACAAAAGTAGTATATACATATAATGAATTAAAAGAAGAAGCAGATATTTTAAGCTGTATAAAAGGAGTAATTTTATTATCATTAATAGACATACCAATGGCTGTTAAGTTTTATTTAGGCAAAAATTATGAAACATTCCTAAAACTAGCAGAAGAAAGAGAACAAAAGGGAGTAAATGATTTAATGCCTAAAAATGCATTTATTCATCCAATTAGTGTAAAAACATTTCTAAGATATGTAAGAGACAATAAAGACATAGACTTTGCAAGATATGGAAATGATAATCAATTAGAAAAATTAAATAATATAGAAATACCATTATTTATGAGATGGGGAAATGATAATGAAATGATTGCACAAAAAGCAGAAGAATTAGTAACAATACTAAATAATATAATTACTAATCCAGATAAAGATATAGACTATATAGATGGTGCAAATCATGGATATGATGGAAAAGAAGAAATTCTAGCAGAAGAAATAATTAAATTTGTAAACAGAAAGTAGGAAGAAAATTGGCAAATATATTTGATTATATGAAATGGAGAGATATAAGTTTAAAAAAAGTAGAATTCAATGAAGTAGATAATCTAATACTTGCAAGACTTTCATATTTTCCGTTTGATGGAATAGTAATTAAAGATGAAGAAATTACATTAAAAGAAGCATATGAAAGAACAAAAAGTTTAGGAACAACAGGAAGAGTATTACAAGCAGAAGATATTGACTTATATCCTTTATTAGCTAAAAGCATAAGATTTGGAAATTGTAAAATAACGAACTTTGTAAATAAAGTAGAGCCAGAAATAGAAAAACAATTCTCAGCAATAACAATAATACTTCCGGATGATACTATATATGTATCATATAGAGGAACAGATGATACAATAATAGGTTGGAAAGAAGATTTTAATATGAGTTTTAGTAAACTTGTTCCATCACAAATAGATAGTGTAGAATATTTAGAAAAAGTAGCTAAAAAATATAAAAACAAATATAAAGGAGGCAACTAATCAAGGATAATTAACTTTATCCTGGGCCTGAAAGACTAAAACTCTTTCAGGCTTTTTTTTGCTTGACAAAATTAGTTTACAGATGTAAACTATATGTGAATTTACAAATGTATATTGGAGGAAAATATGAAAAAATATGAAATAACAGATGCAGAATTAGAAATAATGAAACTATTATGGGAAAAAGGAGAATTAACATTAAATGAAATAGTAGAGAATTTAAGTAAAAAAGAAAAGAAAAACAAAAGCACAGTAAAAACACTGCTTTATAGATTAATAGAAAAGAAAAGTGTAAAATCAATAATAAATAAGAAAAAAGAAAATACATATAGAGCAGAAATAGAAAAAGAAAAATACTTAAAAAAAGAAAATGAAAGTTTTTTAGAAAAACTATATAATGGAAGCACAAATAAACTATTATTAAACTTTGTAGAAGAAAAAAAGATAACAAAAAAAGATTTAGAAGACTTACTTAATTTAATAGAAAGTGAGGACTAAATATGTATCAGATTTTCTATAACATAGTGTATGTATCAATAATTGGAAGTATATTAGGAATAATAGTTTTAATATTTAGAAAAACATTTGATAAAAAAATATCACCAACATGGAAACTAATAATGTGGATATTAGTATTAATTAGTTTAATATTTCCATTTAGAATAACAATACAATCAAAAAATTCACATGAATTTCTAATAAGTTCAGGAATAGATAAAATAGAAAATTTAAAAGAAAACTTAATAATAAATAAAACAGGAACAATATTTATCTATATATGGCTTATTATTATGTGTGTAATATTTCTTTATTTTGTTATTTCAAGTATTGTATTTAAAATAAAAATAGGAAAAGAAAAAGTAAAGGATGGAAAAATATTAGAAATATTATTTAATTGTAAAAAACAAATGGGAATAAAAAAAGAAATAAAACTAATAAAACAAAAATATAAAAAAGTACCATGTATATATGGAATAATAAAACCAAAAATATTAGTAACAGATGAGATTTTAGAAAAAGATAAAGAAAGTTTAAAATATATATTTATGCATGAAATGGGGCATTTTAAAAAACAAGACTTATTAATAAATAAAATATTAATCTTAATATTAACAATACATTGGTTTAATCCTGTACTTTGGTATTGTTTTAAACAAATAAGACAAGATATGGAATTAAAAGTAGATGAAATGGTATTAGATAAAGTAGGAAAGAAAGAAGAAAAATCATATGCAAAAACATTAGTACAATTATTACCAATATCTAAAGAAGAAAAAATAACAAAAAAAGTATTATGTGTAACAGATGGAAAAAAGAATATGGAAAGAAGGATAAAAATGATAAAATTATCAGACAAATTTAAAGAATATAAAACATTAATAGGAATAACAACACTATTAATAGTATTATGTGTAGGAACATTTATATTTACAAGAATAGAACCAAGTAAAAATGAAGAAAGTAGTACAAGTGTAAATAATATCCAATATTTCGAAACACCAGATAGAATAGTATATAAAGAAAAAAATAAAGACAATTATTATGTATTTACAAAAGGAACAAAAGACTATACAGATATATTAAATAAAATAATAGAAGGATTTGACAGTAAAGAAAATGGAATAATGTTATCAAAAGAAGAAATAGGGTTAATAGAACAAAATGAAAATTATATAGAACTTGACTATGATACAATAAGTAAAAACTATGTAATAGCATATGAAAGAGAAAACAACAACATAATCTTTAGAAATGACAATGGAGGTCAGGTTGTAAAACAATATATAAATAATAAAAAAGAAATAGAAAAAATAATAGGAGAAAAAACAAAAAATAGAACAGATAATTGTTATCATATGGAAGATAATAAAGAATATAAAGTAATAGGAGAAATTCCCAATGAGGTATTTAATGCATACTTAGAAAAAAATGTAGAAAATTATAATTATATAAAACAATATGAAGACCGGTATATATGGAGGAAAAATAGAAAGCAAAGAAACATTAGATTATTTATTAAATTGTTATAATATAAAATTAGAAGAAAATATAAAGACAAGTGATTTTGAAAAAACAGATATAATATTAATAATTTCTAGGTATAACATAGGAAAAATAGAAACAAGAATAGGAGGAATAACATACTATTTTGAAGGAGACAAAAGACAAGACAGTTTCACAGTAAATGTCTTTAGGGCAAGTAAAGCAGTAAACACAAATTGTATATATAGAAATATGGAAAAAATAACAGGAAATGTTTCATATGGATAGTCGTTTTTTCCTCCGTCCCTAAAACTACCAAAAGGAGTAAATTATGGATTTTATAAAAAAATATAAAAATATAATAACAGCTATATTAATTATAGTTTTGATAGCATTTATTATGTACTTAATGATAATAAATGGATATATAATACCAACAAAATTAGAAGCAGAAAAATATGAAGTAAAAGGAGTAGATGTATCAGAATATCAAGGAGAAATAGATTGGGATAAAATAAAATCCCAAGGGATAGATTTTGCATTTATAAAAGCAACAGAAGGAAGTACAAGTAAAGATAATTGTTTTGATACAAATTTCTCAAAACTAAAGCAGATGGAAGATATGCTAGTTGGTTGTTATCATTTCTTTAGTTTTGAAACAAAAGGAGAAGAACAAGCACAAAATTATATAAATGTAGTAGGAAATGTAGAAAATGATAGTAGTCTAATTATACCGATAGTTGATATAGAATATTATAGCTATTATAAAAAAGCAAAACCAAGTAAAGAGTGGGTATTAGAAGAATTACAAAATCTTTTAAATAAAATGGAAGAACAATATAGAGTAAAACCAATTATATATACAACAATGGAGTTTTATAATGACTATATAAAAGGAAACTTTGAAGAATATGATTTGTGGATAAGAAACATTATTACAAAACCAGATTTAGAACAAAAAGAATGGAAATTTTGGCAGTATACGGGAAAAGGAAGGTTAGAACGGATATAATGGAGAAGAAAAGTTCATAGATTTAAATGTATTTAATGGTAGTAAATCAGAATTTGAAGAGTACGTACAAAGTAAAAAAGATGAGAAAAAAAGTAATTTTGAGAAAGAAGAAAAAGAAAGAATAGAAAAAGAAGAAAACACATTGGTAAACATAGGAAATACAATTGTAACAAATATAAATAAAGAAGGAACCAATATTACCAAAATTACTGTAAAAATGCAAAATGGAGAAATGTTAGATATTAATATAAGTAATAATAATGTAGAATTATTAAATAAAATTCTATATAATATGAGAACAGGAGAAAAAATAGATATTTCAAAAATAAAAATAAATGATGAAATTGATTTTGAAAATGTATATAAAAGACAAGGAAAAATAGTATTTTCAGAAGAAAGTAAAATAAATGTAACAAGATATTTATCAGGCGAAGAATTAAAAGAAGAACTTTTAAATAGTGAATTTAGTTTTGATTTAGAATATATGGAAAAAAACTCAAATGATAATTATATATTAAAAGGAAAAATATATGACTGGTATTATAGTTATAGTTTAATAGAAAATGAGAGTGATAATGTAAATGAGAACGAAACTAAAAGTTTTGATATAGAAATTATAGTAAATAATAATACACAAATATTAGGAATAAAAGGAAGGGTAGAAGAACAATTAAAAGAATTATACAAATATGGATTATATATATCTTTAGATAAAAATGAGCTAAAAAAAGGAAAGCTAGTAGCAATAAATATAGAAGGAATGGGTTGTTAGGGATATTGTATAATAAAAAGTAGACACGGGTAGTTAGAAAAAAGTTTTAAATAATTAACATATATGATAAAATTATTTAA
>CALXZU010000067.1 GCA_944393325.1 uncultured Clostridia bacterium | reverse complement strand
AAGCAATAGCAGGAGAAGCAGATGTACCATTTATATCAATGAGTGGTTCAGAATTTATAGAAATGTTTGCAGGACTTCGGAGCATCACGTGTTAGAAAATTATTTGAAAGAGCAAGAAAACTAGCACCATGCATTGTATTTATTGATGAAATAGATGCAATAGGGTCAAGAAGAACATCAAACAGTGGAGCAGAAACAGAAAATAATCAAACACTAAATCAACTATTAGTTGAAATGGATGGTTTTGGTTCAGAAGAAACAATAATAGTTTTAGCAGCAACAAATAGACCGGAAATGCTTGATAAAGCATTATTAAGACCTGGTAGATTTGATAGAAGAATAACAATACCAGCTCCAGATTTAAAAGGAAGATTAGAAATATTAAAAATCCATAGTAAAGATAAAAAATTAGCAGAAGATGTTAATTTAGAAAGCATAGCAGAAGATACAGCAGGATTTACTGGAGCAGAGCTTGAAAACATATTAAATGAAGCAGCCATAATTGCGACTAAAAACAAACATGAAGATATAGAAAATGTGGATATAGAAGAAGCAGTTAAAAAAGTAACAGTAGGATTAGAAAAAAGAGAAAGAAAATACTCAGAAAAAGATAAAAAACTAACAGCATATCATGAAGCAGGACATGCAGTAGTTAGCAGATATTTACCTACACAGACAAATGTAAAAGAAATATCAATAATACCAAGAGGAGTAGCAGGTGGATATACAATGTATAAATCTGATGAAGATAAATATTATATATCAAAAACAGAAATGGAAGAAAAACTAATTGCGCTTCTTGGAGGAAGAGCAGCTGAAAAATTAGTTTTAAATGATATTTCTACAGGAGCAAGTAATGATATAGAAGTGGCAACTGGTATTGCAAGAGATATGGTAACAAAATATGGAATGAGTGATAAATTAGGACCAATAGATTTCCAAGGAAAAGAACCATATGAAATGCAAATGTTTGGTGAAAACATAGGAGATAAAATAGGAGCAGAAGTAAAAGAACTAATAGACACAGCATATAATAGAGCAATTTCATTGTTACAAGAACATAGAGACAAATTAGATGCAATAGCAAATGAATTACTTATACATGAAAAAATAAATGAAGAAAAATTTGATAAATTTTTTGAATAAAAATAAAGCTGTTTTTTGGGACGGAGGCAAAAAACAGCTTTTTCTAAAGGAAGGATTAGCAACATCCACCTTTATTACCACCACAACAGCAGCAAAGTATTAATATAAGGATTATAATCCAGCAACAATCATCGCCAAACCCAAATCCACAGCAACCTCTGTTCTCTGGCATACGTCTAACCTCCTTTATTAATATGTTTTTACTTCATTTGTATGATATATATTATGTTTTTTTAGAAAATGTGTTACGGAATTTCTGCAATTTTATGGTAATTTTTTTTCTTGATTTATATTTTTATTATGTGGTAAAATTTTATCATTAAAAAAGAGAGGTAATGAGAATGAAAAAGTTACCATAAGTTTTAAAAATTTAGTATCAAAAAATGGACAAATAAGAAAATGGTATAAAGTATTAAAAAGAGGAACAGAAAGTGTTATAGATAGAACATTTAACGAAATGATGGTTTTTACTGAAGAAAAAATAATAAAAATAACAAAATGTTTAGGAAAATGATAAAAAAACAAAGAAAAATAAATTTTTAGATTTTTTTTACTTTGTTCGCTTTAAATAGGTTTGGTTTTATGTTAGAATACGTTTGTTAGGAGATGGAAAAATGGGAGCCAAAAAGATAGGGGAAATATTTAGTGATTATAAAACAAATTCTAATATAAAATATGCACAAATAGTATGTTTAAACGTATTGAAAAAAACAAATACATTAGAAGTTGATATATATTATGATGAATATATAGAAATAAAAGAAATATGGTATTTTGAAAAATTCTTAAAAGAAAAATTCGGATTTGGAAATATAGACATAAAAATCAAATACCATGAAGCAGTAGAGAAGAAAAGTATAATATCAGAATGGAAAAATATAATAGCATATATGGCACATAAATATCCATTAATGAAACCAATGTTACTACTAAAAAGTGATGTAGAAGTAAATGGTAATGATATATTAGTAAGGATGCATATAAAAGGAGCGGACTTTTTACATGCGAAGAAAACTGATAAAGAATTAGAACATGTTTTAGAAAATCTATTTGAAGAAAAATATAAAATAGAATTAAAAGAAGAAATTTCAAAAGAAGAAATAGAAAAAATAAAGAAAAAATTAGAAAACGAAGAAGCAGAAATTATAGCAAAAATGGAAGAAGAAAATAGAAAACATGAAGAAATATCAGAAGAAAGCGTTCCAGAATATGTAGATCCAGATTATAAAATGCCAACTGATGATGATTATATACCAGATAGTGCTATTGATAGTGGGGAAAATGAAATAGAAGAATCTGAAAATATCACATACATAATGGGAAAACCATCAAAAGCTAAAGAAAAATATATAACAATAAAAGATTTAAATGCAGAATCAGGAAGAGTAACTTTAGAAGGAAGAGTTATAAGTAGTTCTGTAAGAGAAACAAAATCAGGTAAAGGTATGATTATATTTGAAATCTATGATGGAACAGGGATAATTACTATAAAATCATTTGCAAAAGATTTAAAAGAAGGAGAGAACATTGTAGAACAAATAGAAAATGTAAAAATTGTAAAAGTAATAGGAAAAGCTGGATTAGATACATATGCAGGAGATGTAACAATAATTGCAAATACAATAATAGAAAGTAAAAAAGATATTCCGGAAATGCCAGAAGAAGAGGAGACACCACTAATATATGGAAATTCAATAAATATTACAGAGAATTTAGTAAAAATCTCTGATTTAGGTGTAGATGATGGCAAAATTGCTCTTCAAGGAGAGGTGATATATTCAGAAGACAGAACTTTAAAATCAGGAAAAACATTATTTAGTTTTGATTTATATGATGGAACAAGTACAATAACATGTAAAGTATTTTTAGAAAAAGATAAAGCAAAAAAACAAATGAAAAGAATAACAGGAGCAAAAGGCATAAAGGTTTCTGGTACAGCATCAATGGACAGTTTTGCAAATGAACTAACTGTAATGGTAAATACAATAGTTGAAACAGAAGGATTAGAGAAGAAAGAACGTATGGATAACTCAGAAGTAAAAAGAGTAGAACTTCATATGCATACTCAAATGAGTCAAATGGATGCAATGACATCTGCAACAGATTTAATAAAAAGAGCAATGAAATGGGGAATGAAATCAATAGCAATAACAGACCATGGAGTGGTACAAGCCTTCCCAGAAGCACATAAACTACTTGGATATGATAATCCAGACATGAAAATAATCTATGGAATGGAGGCATATTTAGCACCGGATAAAAATCCAGTAGTAGAAAACGGAAAAGGACAAAATTTAGAAGATGCAACATTTTGTGTATTTGACTTAGAAACAACAGGTTTTTCAGCAGTAACAGAAAAAGTAACAGAAATAGGAATAATGAAACTAAAAAATGGTGAAGTAATAGATGAATTTTCTTGTTTTGTAAACCCAGAAAAACATATACCAGAAAGAGTAACAGAAGTAACAAACATAACAGATGATATGGTAAAAGATGCAGAAACAATAGATAAAGTATTTCCAAAAGTATTAGAATTTATAAAAGGTTCAATACTAGTTGCACATAATGCGGGATTTGATACAGGCTTTTTCAAACAAATAGCAAAAAACTTAGGGTATGAATATGATTATACATCAATAGATACATTAAGTTTAGCAAAAGATTTATTCCCAGATTACAAAAAATATAAATTAGGAAAAATTGCAGAAAATTTGGGTATAAAAGTAGAAGTAGCACACCGTGCATTAGATGATGTTGATACAACAGTCAAGGTATTTAAAGTAATGCTGGATATGCTTTATAAACGTGGAGCAAAAAAAGTAGAAGATATAGATAGGGTTAGTAGAACAGAAGAAGCAAAAAAAGAAGAATATAAAAAATTAAAGACATATCATGCAATAATCTTAGCTAAAAATTATATAGGTTTAAGAAACTTATATAAACTAGTATCATATTCACATGTTAAATATTTTTATAGAAAACCACGTATTTTAAAAAGTTTACTTGAAAAATATAGAGAAGGTTTAATAATTCGGAAGTGCATGTGAAGCAGGAGAATTATACCAAGCAATAGAACTTCGGAAAGACAGATGAAGAGATAGAAGAAATAGCAAATTTCTATGATTATTTAGAAATACAGCCAATAGGAAATAATCAATTTTTAATTAGAAATGAAGTTGTAAAAGATGAAGAAGCTTTAAGAGATATAAATAGAAAAATTGTGGCACTAGGAGAAAAACTAAATAAACCAGTGGTTGCAACATGTGATGTTCACTTTATGGATCCACAAGATGAAGTATATAGAAGAATATTAGAAGCGGGGCAAGGATATGGAGATGCAGACAACCAAGCACCATTGTATTTAAGAACAACAGAAGAAATGCTTGAAGAATTTAGCTATTTAGGAAAAGAAAAAGCCTATGAAGTCGTTGTAACAAATACAAATAAAATCTCAGATATGTGTGATAAAATAAGTCCAATATCACCAGAAAAGTGTCCACCACATATACCAGGTTGTGAGCAAACAATAAAAGACATAGCGTATAAAAGAGCACATGAATTATATGGAGACCCATTACCAGAAATAGTACAAACAAGATTAGACAAAGAATTAGAATCAATTATAAAAAATGGATTCTCAGTTATGTATATAATTGCTCAAAAACTAGTGTGGAAATCAAATGAAGATGGTTATATTGTAGGCTCAAGAGGTTCAGTTGGCTCATCATTTGTAGCAAATATGACAGGAATTACAGAAGTAAACTCACTTCCACCACATTATAGATGCCCTAATTGTAAATACTCAGATTTTACAGATTATGGGTATAAAAATGGATATGATTTGCCAGATAAGGAATGTCCAAAATGTGGACATAAATTAGATAAAGACGGATTAGATATACCATTTGAAACATTTCTTGGATTTAATGGAGATAAAGAGCCAGATATAGACTTAAACTTTTCAGGAGAATATCAAGCAAAAGCTCATAAATATACAGAAGTAATATTTGGAAAAGGAACAACATTTAAAGCAGGAACGATAGGAACAATAGCAGATAAAACAGCATATGGGTATGTTAAAAAATATTTTGAAGAAAGAAATATACCAATAAATAGAGCAGAAACACAAAGATTAGCAGGGCGGTTGTACAGGAATAAAAAGAACAACAGGACAACATCCAGGAGGAATAATAGTAGTACCAAAAGGAAGAGAAATTTATGAGTTCTGCCCAGTACAGCACCCAGCAGACGACCCAAACTCAGATATTATAACAACACATTTTGATTATCACTCAATAGACCAAAACCTATTAAAATTAGATATATTAGGTCATGATGATCCAACAGTAATAAGAATGCTTCAAGATATAACAGGAATAGACCCAAGAAAAGTACCATTAGATGATAAAGAAACTATGTCAATATTTAGTTCAACAAAGGCTTTAGGAGTAACACCAGAACAAATACACTCAGAAGTAGGAAGTTTTGGAATACCAGAGTTTGGAACTAAGTTCGTTAGAGGTATGCTAGTTGATACAAAACCAACAACATTTGATGAATTAATACGTATTTCTGGTTTATCACATGGTACAGATGTATGGCTAGGAAATGCACAAACCTTGATAGAACAAGGAACAGTAACACTTCAAGATGCAATATGTTGTCGTGATGATATAATGATTTACTTAATAAAAATGGGATTACCGCCAAATGATGCTTTTAAAATAATGGAATCAGTACGTAAGGGAAAAGTAGCAAAAGGAAAAGAACCTAAATGGGAACAATATAAAGAGCTTATGAAAGAACATAATGTACCAGATTGGTATATTAAATCTTGTGAAAAAATAAAATATATGTTCCCAAAAGCACATGCAGCAGCATATGTAACAAATGCGTTTAGAATAGCATGGTTTAAAGTACATGAGCCACTAGCATATTATGCAGCATATTTTTCAATTAGAGCTGATGAATTTGATAGTGATTGCATGATATTTGGAGAAGAAAAAGTTAAAAATAAAATGAAAGAAATAGATTTAGCAGGAAATAGTGCAACAGTAAAAGATAAAAATATGTATGCAATATTAGAATTGGTACTTGAAATGTATGAAAGAGGATTTACATTCTTACCTATGGACTTATATAAATCTCATAGCACAAAGTTTTTAGTAGAAGATGGAGCAATTAGACCACCGCTAAATAGTATACCAGGACTTGGTACAGTGGCAGCAGAGGGAATTGCAGAAGCAAGGAAAGATGGCAAATTTATGTCTATTGATGATTTAAAAATACGTTCTAAAGTAGGAAATTCAGTTACAGATTTACTTAAAAATTATGGCTGTTTAAAAGGAATGAGCCAAAGTAATCAAATGAGCTTGTTTGCATAGGGACGTTTCCTTCTGCTCGAAAACGAGCATTTGGGACAGATCTATTAGGGAAAAAGATTTAGAAGATCAACTAGTAAAACACATAACTCAATTTTTATTGGAATTAGGAGCTGGTTTTGCTTTTGTAGGTAGACAATATCATTTAGAA
>CALXZU010000066.1 GCA_944393325.1 uncultured Clostridia bacterium | reverse complement strand
AGAAATAGAAGTTTTAGTAAGAGAATTAAATAAAGGAGGTGGAAAAGGAATGTTAGCAGTAAAAGAAGTATTAGAAAGAGATTTAAAAAAACGCATGACTGATTCATTTTTAAAAGGTGAAAAATATGGAAAAGAAAATGGAATATTAGAAGGAAGACTAGAAGGAAGACTAGAAGGAAAGCTAGAAGGAAGACTAGAATCTGCTAAAAATATGCTAAGAGAAAACATTGATATAGACATAATAGAAAGAGCGACAGGATTAAAAAGAGAAGAGTTCATGTAAATTTAGTATGAAAATATAGCTTAGTATTAATTTCAAATGCTAATTTATAACTATCATATTAAAAAATCAAATTTTTAATAAAAGAGGTGGAAAAGGAATGTTAGCAGTAAAAGAAGTATTAGAAAGAGATTTAAAAAAACGCATGACTGATTCATTTTTAAAAGGTGAAAAATATGGAAAAGAAAATGGAATATTAGAAGGAAGACTAGAAGGAAGACTAGAAGGAAAGCTAGAAGGAAGACTAGAATCTGCTAAAAATATGCTAAGAGAAAACATTGATATAGACATAATAGAAAGAGCGACAGGATTAAAAAGAGAAGAGTTCATGTAAATTTAGTATGAAAATATAGCTTAGTATTAATTTCAAATGCTAATTTATAACTATCATATTAAAAAATCAAATTTTTAATAAAAGAGGTGGAAAAGGAATGTTAGCAGTAAAAGAAGTATTAGAAAGAGATTTAAAAAAACGCATGACTGATTCATTTTTAAAAGGTGAAAAATATGGAAAAGAAAATGGAATATTAGAAGGAAGACTAGAAGGAAGACTAGAAGGAAAGCTAGAAGGAAGACTAGAATCTGCTAAAAATATGCTAAGAGAAAACATTGATATAGACATAATAGAAAGAGCGACAGGATTAAAAAGAGAAGAGTTTATATAAAATTTGTCGTAGACAAATAAAAATAAGAATTAGCTTTTTTGTGAAAATTATGGAAATCTCTTGAATTGCAGTAAAGATTATGGTACAATATAAAAGTATGAAAGATAAGTAAGCCAATTAAAAAGCAAAGTATATATATTATAAAATGCTATATAAGAGAAAAGTGGCCATAGGCTGTAAGCCATTTTGCATAAATATATAGAAATTTCACTTTTTAGGTCTTTTCTTGAAATAATAGTAGAGAAAAGCGGTTGTACCGTTAAAACTTAAAATGAGGTTAGCTAAATGCTAATAAAATTAGGTGGTACCACGAATGTAGAAAATAATACCATTTCGTCCTAAAAAGTAGGAGAAATGGTATTTTTGATGTTAATTTTAAGTAAAATTAATAAGGATGTGATTAAATGGTAAAACAAAAAATAATAGAGAATTATTTTGATTCTAAAACTTATACTAACCAAGAAATAATGGAAAATATAGAAGAAACAAAAAAAGAATTTTCAGAAAAACAAGTAGATATAAATATTTCATTAAATAAATTTGGAGTATATGTCGTTACATATTATTTTAAAAATAAAGAAAATTTTCTAAATAAAGTATTTATAAAAATAAAAAAGAGAAGAAAAAATAAAAAAATCATGTTGTTGCAAGAAGGAAGAAAAACAAGAGAGGACAGAAAAAAAGAAAAAATAAAAGAAAGATTAGAGAAATACTCTGGAAATGTTTATGGTAAATATAAAGAAACAAAAACATACAAACCATACTAATTAAAAATATAAAATAAAAGGAAAGGAAGTAAAAAATGAAAGAGGAAATCAAAAAAATCAAAGAAAATTCCATAAAAGAAATGGAAAAATGTAAAGATTTAAAAACTTTAAATGATGTAAGAGTAAAGTATTTAGGAAAAAAAGGAGAACTTACTTTAGTTCTAAGAGGTATGGGAAAATTAAGTCCTGAAGAAAGACCTATAATTGGAAGTTTAGTAAATGAAGTAAGAGACGAATTAAATTCATTATTAGAAAAGAAAGAAAAGGAATTAGAACATGAAGAATTAGAAAGAAAGCTAGCAACTGAAAATATAGATGTAACAGAGCCAAGTAAAAAAATTGTTTTAGGTTCAAAACATCCAATAACACAAGTAATAGAAGAAGTAGAAGAAATATTTTTAGGAATGGGATATGAAATAGCAGATGGACCAGAAGTAGAAAAATCAATATATAATTTTGATAAATTAAATACACCACCAGATCATCCGGCAAGAGATATACAAGATACATTTTATATAACAGACGATATTTTATTAAGAAGCCAGACATCACCTGTACAAGCAAGAGTGATGGAGGAAAAAAAGCCACCAATCAAGATAATATGTCCTGGTGCAGTATATCGTTCAGATAGTGTAGATGCAACTCATTCACCAGTTTTCCATCAGATAGAAGGATTAGTTGTTGATAAAAATGTTTCAATGACAGATTTAAAAGGAACTTTAGAAATGTTTGCTAAAAAGTGTTTAGGAGAAAATACTAAAATACGTTTCAGACCACATCATTTCCCATTTACAGAGCCATCAGCAGAAGCAGATGTATCATGCTTTGTATGCGGAGGAAAAGGATGTAAAGTATGTAAGGGTGAAGGTTGGATAGAGCTTTTAGGTTGCGGTATGGTTCATCCGAATGTATTTAAAAATTGTGGAATAGATCCAGAAATTTATTCAGGTTTTGCTTTCGGTTTTGGAGTAGAAAGAATTGCTATGGCAAAATTTGGAATAGAAGATATGAGATTACTTTTCGAAAATGACGTAAGATTTTTAAAACAATTTTAAACAATTAATAATAATATAAAAAGTTTAATGTTTAATATAAATAATCAAAATTTTGATATTTAGAAGGAGTGTTGAAAAAAGTGGGATTTTTTACTAAAAAGCCAAAGAAAAATAAATTATATTCATTACAAGAAGCAATGAGTTTTGTAAAAGAACAAAATGGGTATTCAGTTATACCAGAAAATGGTGGATATAAAGTTGTACCAGATGAAATTGCAAATGAAGGAATAAAGAAATATAAATTAAACATGAATGCAAGACAAAGTTTTAGTGATAGGATATCAGTAGGTAATGCACCTAAAATTAATGTAGCAAATTCAAATTATGGATATAAATATAAATACCATGATGAAGAAAGATAAAAGAAAGGAAGAAATTAAATGAAAGCAAGTATAGAGTGGTTGAAAGAATATAGTGATATAGATGTAGATTGTGAGAAATTAGGAGATATTCTTACAATGACTGGTTCTAAAGTGGAAGAAATAATTGAAAAAGGAAAAGATATTAAAAATGTAGTAGTTGGGAAAATTTTAAAAATAGAAAAACATCCAGATGCAGATAAATTAGTTGTAACTAAAGTAGATGTAGGAACAGAAAAAATACAAATAGTAACAGGAGCAAAAAATATTAAAGAAAATGATGTTATACCAGTTGCAAAAGATGGAGCAGAACTTCCAGGAGGGAAAAAAATTGTAAGAAGTCCTTTAAGAGGAGTAGACTCTTGTGGTATGATGTGTTCTGTAGGAGAATTAGGGTTAGATATAAAAGATTATAAAGACCAAATAGAAGATGGAATAATGATTTTACCTTCTTCTTATGAAAAATATCTTGGAAAAGACATAGTAGATGTTTTGAATTTAAGAGAAGATATAATTGATTTTGAAATAACACCTAATAGACCAGACTGTTTATCAATAGAAGGTTTAGGAAGGGAAGTTGCAGCATCTTTGAATAAGAAGTTTAAAGATCCAAGAAAAAATTTAAATGAAGAAAAAGTAGAAAACAAAAAAGAATTAGAAGGTTTAAAAGTAGATATAACAGCACCAGATTTATGCTATAGATATGTAGCAAGAATAGTTAAAGATGTGAAAATTGGACCGTCACCAGAATGGCTAGTAAGAAGGTTAAAAGCATGCGGTGTAAGAAGTATTAACAATATAGTAGATATAACAAATTATGTTATGTTAGAGCTTGGACAACCAATGCATGCATTTGATATTAATTCAATAGAAGGAAAGCATATTACAGTAAGAAGAGCCAAAAATGGTGAAAAAATTACTACTTTAGATGGTATAGAAAGAGAATTAGATGAAGAAAATTTAGTAATTTCAGATCAAAAAAAGCCTGTTGCAATAGCTGGTGTAATGGGAGGAGAAAACTCTGAAATAGAAGATAATACAACAACAGTTGTATTTGAATCTGCTGTATTCTATGGTGGAAATGTTAGAAAAACTGCTAAAAAAGTAGGATTAAGAACTGAAAGTTCATCAAGATATGAAAAAGGTTTGTCAGCAGAAAATGCAGAAAGAGCAGCAAATAGAGCTGTAGAATTAGTAGAAATGCTAGGTGTGGGAAAAGCAGTAGAAGGAAAGATTGATGTATATCCTACAAAACAAAAAATAAATAAGATTAAATTTGATGTAGATAGAATAAATTCTTTAGTTGGAATTAATCTTTCTAAAAAAGAAATGGTAGATATTTTAGAAAAATTAGATATAAAAGTAGAAGAAGATTATGTAATTGCTCCATATTTTAGAATGGATTTAGAATTTGTAGCAGATATAGCAGAAGAGATTGCAAGATTTTATGGTTATGATAAATTGGATACCACTTTAATAAAAGCAGAGGCTACATTAGGAATAAGAAACAAAGAACAAAAAATTGAAAAGAAAATAGAAAATTTACTTGTAGATAATGGCTTATCTGAGATTTATACATATGGTTTTGTTGGAGAAAAGGATTTAGAAAAATCAAAAATTAGAGAAGAATTAATAAAAAATGCAATTGAAATTTCAAATCCATTAAGTGATGAATATAAATTAATGAGACCAACAACTGTTCCTAGTATGATGCAAATACTTGCTTTAAATAATAATAGAAAAAATACAAATGTTAAATTATTTGACATATCAAGAAGTTATAGAAATATAGATAGCGAAGTAGAAAAAGGTGAAATTCCTCTTCAAGAGAATATTTTAACAATTGGAATGTATGGCGAAGATAGCGATTTCTATACATTAAAAGGTTTAATAGAAAATGTATTAGAAGCATCAAATGTAAATCGCTATGATATAGTAAAAGAAAGTAAAAATAGTTCTTATCATCCAGGAAGATGTGCAAATATTAAAGTAGGCATAGATATAATTGCAACTATTGGTGAAGTACATCCAGAGGTTTTGATAAATTATGATATTAATAAAAGATGTTATTTAGCTGAAGTAAACATATCTAAAATTGTTAAATATTCTAAAGCTAATAAAAAATATGAAGAAGTTGCAAAATTCCCTGCTGTTGAAAGAGATATTGCAATAGTAGTAGATGAAGACATTCAAGTAGGTGACATAGAAAAAGTAATCATGAAAAAGGCAAAAAGGTTACTTAAAGGTAAAAAAGAATTAGAAGAAATTAAGCTATTTGATATTTATAGAGATAAAAAATTAGGAGAAGGAAAGAAAAGTATTGCATATAGTTTGATATTCAGAGATAAACAAAAAAGTTTATCAGATGATGAAGTAAACCCAGTTATGGAAGAAATTATAAAAGAATTAGAAGAAAAATTTGAAGCGATTTTAAGAAAATAGTAAAAAAATGTAGACAAATTTTAAAAAGTGTAATAAAATGTAAAAAAGTAATAAAAACAAAGGAGAAACTATTATGGAAGAAACTAATAAAGAAGAAGTAAAAGTAGAAGGAAGAAGTGCAAAAAGAGTAAAAGGTGGAAAGAGAGCAAAACTTGGACCTGCGGCAACAGTAATTCTTACAATAGTTGCAACTTTAGGAATAATGGTATTAATAGCAGTTATATATGCAATATTTAAAGTATTATAAAAATAAAAAAATAAAAAACATATTTAAACAATTAGTTTAGATATGTTTTTTTTGACTAAATTTGTTTTTTGTGCTAAAATATATGCTATGTATAACTTCAAGAAAGGAGCTAATCATGTTGGAAAGAATCGAAGTGTTTGAACTTCGGGATAAGTACCAGGGTAAGAAGATGTCTGGTTTTGATGTCGACAAAGAAACTGGTGCGGTTATTGTCTATCCACTAAATGCAGTATGTCATAAGGGAATATATTATTCCATGGATGACGGAGGACCAATTACATTTGATGGTTATATTAGTTACATAAGGCATTTTGTTTTGCAAAATCCAATACAAGTTCCAGGAACAGGCGTTATCGTTTATAAAACCAATTCTTATGGTGAGCAAGAAATTTTGCTTCAATTAAGGAGAGATTTTGGCCAATATGGCCTGCCTGGAGGAGGTATTGAGATGGGAGAGACATATGAAGAATGTGCAGTAAATGAACTTTTACAAGAAACCGCATATATTGCAAGAGAAGAAGACCTAGAACTTCTCCAAGTATATGCAGGACCGAAACATGTAACTATGTATCCTGGTAGTGGTGATATTGTTTTTCACACAGTTGTGGTCTATAAAGTGGATGCATCTAAATGTAAGAAAGCTCCACATATGTATGATAAGAATGAGACTAAGAAAATTGAGTGGAAAACAATTTCTGAAATCCAAAGCCTACTTGAGGAGGATAGAGTCTTTCCTAACAATATTCCCATATTTGAGGATATTGTAAAAAATGCACCTATATAAAGGTACACGAGACTAGGAGAAACGCTAAAAAGTTTAGCGGTTTTCCTAGTCTTTTATACTAAAAAAATTATAAAAATGAAAGAATTGGTCACATTTTTTGTTACTGTTCAGACTTAAATAATAAAAAATATCCTAATTAGCTATATGCTAACTGGGATATTTTTGTATATGTT
>CALXZU010000065.1 GCA_944393325.1 uncultured Clostridia bacterium | reverse complement strand
ATATTTCATTAGTATTACAAACCTTGTAATATTCTGTGGATAACTATTTTTATTTTTCAGCTAGTCTGAACAGTAACGAATTTTGATAAAAACATGAAAAAATTTCTAAAAAACTATTGACAAGTATAAAAAAAATTAGTATAATAAATTTCGTCGGAAGAACATGGTCGCTTAGCTCAGCTGGGAGAGCATCTGCCTTACAAGCAGGGGGTCACAGGTTCGAGCCCTGTAGCGACCACCATTGTTTTACGGCCTGGTAGTTCAGTTGGTTAGAACGCTAGCCTGTCACGCTAGAGGTCGACGGTTCGAGCCCGTTCCAGGTCGCCATTTTTTTATATAAGCCTTGATAGCTCAGTTGGTAGAGCAAAGGACTGAAAATCCTTGTGTCACTGGTTCGATTCCAGTTCAAGGCACCAAAAATACAAGGAAACTTGTATTTTATTTTCAACCACAAAACGAACAAATATTCGAACAATAATAACTATATAATATAATAAATGGAGATGATAATTATGAGTAAATTAGAAAAAATCGAAAATTATAACAATCAAACTTTTGAGGATATAAAACATGTTGATGAATATGGAACTGAATATTGGTATGCTAGAGAATTAATGAAAGTTTTAAATTATAAAGATTGGAGATATTTTGATGCAGTAATAGAAAAAGCAAAAATAGCTTGTATGAATACTGAAATAGCTGAAGATGACCATTTTGTTGTTGACAACAAAATGGTGGAAATAGGCTCTGGGGCAAAAAGAAAACAAAAAGATTATAAATTAACACGATATGCCTGCTATCTTATAGCACAAAATGCAAATCCAAGATTAAAAATTGTTGCTCTTGCACAAACATATTTTGCAGTTCAAACTAGAAAACAAGAAATTAGTGAAAAAGAATATACTTCACTAACAGAAGAAGAAAAAAGATTTTATCAAAGAAATTTAACAAGAAAAGGAAACTATTCATTAAATCAAACAGCCAAAAAAGCTGGAGTTAAAAATTTTGATAAATTTCACAATAGTGGATATAAAGGATTATATAATGGAGAAACTGCAGATGATATTGCTAAGAGAAAAGGATTAAGATATAGAGAAGATATTTTAGATAATATGGGAAGTGAAGAACTTGCAGCTAATTTATTTCGTATTACACAAACAGAGTCAAGGTTAAAAAGAGATAGAGTTGATAATGAAAAGCAGGCATGTGATACTCATAATAAAATTGGAAAAATAGTTAGAGAAGCAATTAGACAAGCAGGGCGGAACTATGCCTGAAGATTTACCTACACCTAAAAAAAGTTTAAAAGAATTAGAAAAAGAAAATAAGAGAAGTTTAAAGAAAATAGAATATTAAAGAAGGGAGATCCGTTGTATGAACATAGCAGTATGTTGCTCATCTTCAAATGATATAAATAGAAAATATTTAGAAAGTTCAAAAAGGCTATTACAATTAATTTTTAAAGGTAATAATAATTTAGTTTTTGGAGCAATGGATAGTGGTATAATGGGGATTGCGTACAGAGTAGCTAAACAAAACAATAGAAAGCTTATAGGTATTGCACCAGAAATATATAAAGAAGATTTTAAAGAATTAGATTGTGATAAGGAAATATTAACTAAAAATGTCAATGATAGAACAGATGAGCTTATAAATAATTCAGATATTTTGATTTTTCTTCCAGGAGGAATTGGGACTTTATATGAGTTAATGACAGCTATAGAAATGAAAAGAAGTAAGGAATTTGATAAACCAATAATTTTGTACAATGCTACAGGCTTTTTTGATGATATTATACACATGTTAGACAAAACGTATGCACAAAATTTTACGGATTTTAAAGTAAGATTAAATTATAATATTGCAAATGATTCCAGAACAGTAATGGATTTATTAAATAAGTATAAATCTATAGATAAGGAGAATGACGAAGAACGAGATATAGACTAATAAGAATTATTCTAAAAATACTAATTTGTTGAGGAGATATTATGATGAAAATAATAACATTATGTGGAAGTTTTAAATTTAAAAAAGAAATGATGGAAATAGCAGAAAAAATCGCTTTAAAAGGTAATTGTATTATTACACCAACTTATCATGTGATAGAAGATTATGAAATAACAGATGAACAACTAAGAAAACTAAAAGAAGAACATTTTAAAAAGATAGAATTAGCTGACGCAATATTAGTAGTAAATGTAAAGAATTATATTGGAGATAGTACAAATTTAGAGATAGAATATGCAAAAAAGTTAGGTAAAGAAATTATATATTATACTGATTTAATAAAAGAAAAATTATATAAAATATGATTATATATAGATATTAGAATACTAATAAAGAAAAAACACACTTGAAATATTATGTAAAATGATATATAATGTTAAGCGAGTAATGTTGGATTAGTTTTCTATTAAAGATAACTATCAAATAGGGAAGGAAACATTATGAAAAAAGTCGTTTATTCTTTTTTATTTGCATTGATGGTATTTATATTTGAAAATTTTATAAATTATTCAATTTTATCATCGCAAGCAGAAATACTAGTTGATCTTACCATATATCATGCAATTGTTGTCTTTTTGATAGCATTTATAGCATATGGACTAGGCGAAAGGAAAGAAAAAGATTAGACTTTTAAACAAAGGGAGAAGCAGTGCTTCTCTCTTTGTGACCAAAATTAAGATGTATGAAAATATAGAATCAAATAAAAATAATAAAAACAAAAGAAAAGCAAAAAGAGAAAAAGAAAGGTTAAAAAATAAAGAAAAAAGTGATAAAAATGTAAAATAAATATAAATTGTGAAAGGGATATAAATGGGTATTTTAAATATAAATTTAGATAAATACAGAAAAAAGGCAGTAGAAATATATACCAAGATATTCGGAAAAGAATATGAAACAATAATAAGAAAAAGAATAGAAAGTGTAGAAATAGTAACGTATAATTCAGAAAAGGGCATAAGAAAATATAAAATATTTTTAGAAAATTGTAAAGCAAGAGAATTATCAATAGAATTTTTAAGAAAAATAGGTATAGATGTAAGTAAAGCAAAAGGAAGAAGTTTTGCAGAAGAATTGCCAGATGATTTAAGAAAATTAGCTAGGGAGTATTTTTGTGGAAATAGTGGTTTTACGTATTTTCCGGAAAAAAACAATGTGGGTATTAGAGGTTTTAAAAAGAAAACAAAAGAAGTAAATTCAAAAGACACAACAGAAAAACAAATAAGATTTATAAATTTCTTTTTGGGTAATGAGGAAATAGTAGATAAATATGATTTAGAAGAGTTTTTAAAAACAGAAGAAGGAAGAGAAGTTTTAAAAAAGATTGAAGGATATAATAAAATTTTTAACGAAATGTTAAAGAAATACCAAGAATATGAAAAAACATTAGGAAATATAGAAGATTTTTTAGAATTTAGAAAAAATACCGACATTACAAAAACAGAAGAATTTGAAGAAATGAAAAAACTACTTTCTAAATTTCCAGTAGAAGGAGATGTAGAAAATGATACATTTTATTTATTAAATCAAGGAAAAGTATTTGTAACAATAAATCCAGAAAAGCCAGTATTATTTTATACCATATTAGAATGTGGAGGACTTGATTATACAATGCTACATGAGTTTTGCCATGTGATAGAAAAACATTCAAAAGGAAAAGAAAAGATAGGTTCTGGATTTGATATTACAAAAGAAAAAAATCCGTATAGACCTGAAAAAAGAAAATATGAAAGATTAAATGAAAATATTACAGATATATTTAGTATTAGAGCAACAAAAATTTTACATGAAAGAGGAGAATATTTATTAGAACCTAAAGAGATAGTTTTAAATGACATTATGGATGAAAATACAAGTATGATAACTAAAAATATGCTTATGCCATTTCTTAAAAAATATAAAAAGGAAATAATTAGAGCAAGAATTACTGGAGATATTAATGATTTTTTAGAATTAATAGGAAAAGATAATTTTGAGGAGTTAAATGATTGTATAAATATAGTAGATTATTTAGTTTATGAAAAAGAATTAGCAAAAAAATTAAGAGAAAGAGTAAAAGATAAAAAAAGAATAAAAAACAATATAAATAATGAAGATGAAGGATTAATAAAAGAGTATGAAAAACAGTTACAAAGGTTAGATAAGATTTATATAAACATGGAAGAAAATTTAAAAAGTAATGAAGAAAGATGAAAGAATTAGAGATTTTTCTAATTCTTTTTATCTTTAAAAATCATATTATTACCATAACGTTTAACTTTTTGTGTAGTAGTCTTTTCAAATTCCTTATCTCTAATTATAAAATTTTTAATATGTTTGTAATTAGGAAGTTTTTTATTAACATTACTTACTACATCAGAAATTAATTTCCAAATTTCTTCTTTTGTAGGCATGCTACTTTTTAAATATTCCTTAATTGCTTCAATATCAGGATAAATTTGAGCGTTCACATATGTTTCGTCATCATCATCTTTTTTTATTCCAAGCACTAAAGATTCAGAAATTAAAGGATTATCATTTAAATAATATTCAACTTCTTCAGGATAAATATTCTTACCATTTTTAGTAACAATAACAGATTTACATCTGCCTGTAACATATAGATAACCATTTTCATCAATTTTGCCAAGGTCGCCAGTATGGAACCAACCATCGATTATAGTTTCTTTAGTTTTTTTCTCATCTTCATAATAGCCGAAGCATTACATTTGGACCTTTTACAAGAATTTCACCAATTCCTTCACTGTTTGGTTTATCAATTTTGTATTCTACATTAGGAATAGGAAGTCCAACGCTATCATCTTTTTGGAAAAAGTCGGTATTTCCTGCAACTAAAGGAGAGCATTCAGTTAACCCATATCCTTGAAGAGTATTTAAATTTAAATTTCTAAAATCTGATATAATATTAGGATTACAACTTGCAGCACCTACAATAAAAACACGAAGCCTTCCACCTAAAGTATTTTTAATTTTGGTTTTAACGATTTTTTTCATGAAGAATGGTAAATTATCATAAGGGTTTTCATCATTTTGTTTTTGATATTTTGCTGGTAAAGATTTGTTCATGTTTTTTACTATAGTTTTATGTAGTTTTTCTAAAAGTAAAGGAACACATAATATAACAGAAGGGTGATATTCTTGCATGTTTTTTGCGATATAACGTAAGCCTTCACAATGACAAATAGAAGCACCACTGTATATTGGAAGTAGAAAACCTAGTGTACATTCATAAGTATGGTGTAAAGGTAAAACAGAGAAGAATAAATCACTTCTTTTTACCTTAACAATCCCATATGTGGAAATTAGATTAGAACAGATATTTCTTTGGGATAAACATACACCTTTAGCACTTCCGGTAGTTCCAGATGTGAAAAGCAAAATACGTAATTCATCTGGATCTACTTTTATATTATCAAAATCAGTAAAACCTGCTAAATATAATTTCTTTCCGTTATTTAAAAATTCAAAAAACTTGTCCTCAAATGATATAAAATAAGTATCAGGATTTTCTACTTTTGGGAGATTGTCCAAAATAGTATTTAAATTTTTATTATCTCCTAAAATACATACAGTTTGCGATACATTCATAAAATTAATTACATCATCAGAATGTAATTCTTTATCAATAGGAACAACAATTCCAACGATAGATGCAGCTAAATAAGAAACGCACCATTTATAAGAATTCTTGCCAATTACAGCAATTCTTTTGCCCAAAAATCCACTTTCTATTAAGCTAGTTCCAAGGTATATAACATCATTTTTAAAATTCTCATAAGAAATTATTTTAATATTTCCATTCTCGTCTTTTAATTTAAAAGCGGTTCTGCTACGATAAATATTTCCAGAACGATATAGCATATCTTTAAAATTATTTACTTCTTCTGTTTTGTGGTATTTCTTTTTTAGTTTTTCAGCAATTGTTAAATTTTTTTCCATAATGCTTACCTCCTATTTGTAACGGTAAAAGGTAAAATTAGTTTCTTTTTTTAGAGTAACTTTACCATCATAAATTGTTTCATTATCTGTTTCTAAAGGAATATCTATATATATTGAACATTTAAATTCTTGGTCTAAGTTATTTGTAATATATATGTCAAAAGAAAGACTACTTTCAATTGTACTTAACAAAACATCACATTTTTTTAGTAAAGTTCCATCATATGTAATTGGTGAAGATGTGTCTGTTATTGTATAATCTGTTTTTATATTGCTGTTCACATAACTAAGTACAATAGGATTTGCTAAATTATTATAAAGAGTTGGTGTATCTAAATTTGCATCTTCATTATTAGCTATATTAAAATCTAATCTATTATTAATTAAATTATTATCAGTAATATCACTTTTAGCAAAATTAGATATATTTTTATAATAAAGATTAGGTGTTCCAATTGTAGGGGTTTTTGTAAATTTTATATTATCAATATAAACACTTTTTAAGGTATTTTCATAACTTTTATTACTTTCTTGACTTGATATAAAAAGAGCCATATCAGTATATTGATATAAATTCTCAATTGTAAAATTACTACTTGAAGCTGATTTATTTTTTACGTCACAATTACTAAAGAAAGTTATATCTTTTATTTCAAAAATAGTTTTTTCGTTTTTACTTGAAAAATCTAAAACGCTATTTTCAAAATTTCTTTTTAATACATATTTATAAAATAATAAATAACAAAGTATAAAAACAATTATAAACATTATTACTGTGATTATTGTTAATATAAATTCCTTTTTATTTAAGTTTCTAAAATCTATTTTACTATTTATTTTACTATTTTTTTTATTACTTTCTAATTTTTTATTTTTTGAATTTTTCTTTTCCATAACTCCTCCTTTGTAAACAACTTTATAATATTACAAAACTAAGATAAAATCAAGTATTTTTAGACATAAATATAACCACTATATATAATATTTATTAAAAATGAAAAATATTACTAAAAAATAAAATTATAATAGTAATAATAAAAACAAAAATGTAATATAAAAAATATAAAAAATATAAAAAAAGTATTTACAAATAAATTTTTTATATGTAAAATATACAATATAAAGTAGAAAAAGGAGAAAAAACAAGAGAAAAAGAAGGGGAATATACAGAACTATGGATGAAAAAACTAAAAACTTTGATACTATAATAGATAAAGAAAAAGAGCTATATTTTTTTAACAGAAAGTATAGTTTTGTTCAACTAAAAAAAACAATAACAAAAAAATAGAGTAGAGCTAGAAATAATAGAACCTAAAAGTTAAAAAACTTTAGGATTTCTATTTTTATCTTTTTTTATGTTTTTAAAGTTTTTATATAAATATAAAAGAGAGAAGGGGGAGTTAAAAAATGAAAAACAAAAGAACTAAAGAAGGGAGAGTTTATAAAATGAAAGAAAAAGAAACAAAAAAATTAAACAGACGGAATAACTTTAATAGCATTAGTTATTACAATAGTACTAAACTGCTACCGCAGTGGTCGAAAGTTAGAGTATGCAATGTAAATAAATAGATAAATTTGAAA
>CALXZU010000064.1 GCA_944393325.1 uncultured Clostridia bacterium | reverse complement strand
ATGAAAGACAGAGAGAATAAATTTACACATGACGAGAAAAAGGATATACATGAAAGAGACAAAAACCATTTAATAGATGCATATCATGCAGCTTGCTTTGTTGCTAAAAAGTACAATTGGTACGAAGTTAAATGTGTAAAAGATAATGAGATAAGAACAATAGAAGATATTCATGAAGAGATTTATAATGAGATTAAAAAACATATTTAGAAAACAAAAATGTTATTTAAAAGCATAGAGAAATCTATGTTTTTTTGGAAAAATGTGATTTTAAAGATAAAAAAATCTGGAATTTTGTGATATAAAAACGAAGAACAACTGTAATTTTGTGATACAAAAGCAAAAAGAGACTGAAATTTTTTGATTTTTCTTGAAATATAGACAACCGCAATCCCGTTGGCTTTAGAGAGGCTGTTTAAAAAGTCGAATTTTTTTATTTGACAAAAAATGCAACAAATTTCTTACCACTTTTACATTAATTTTTTATATAAAATAACAAAGTTAAACCACTTCATATAATATTTAATATAAAAATAGGAATTACGTTTTTATAGAAATAATTTTTTGAAAATTTTCATACTTTTTAAACAGCCTCGCTTTAGACGATGGGTAGTTCACGAAAAAGAATATAGACCTTTTTATAAAATTAAAGATATGTACCCAAGATATTTATTTACCATGGACTTGTTACAACAAAGAAGAGATGGTAATAAACATTTAAATATTGTTGATTTTATATATAATAAAGATTTGTAATAAGTAAAACAAAAAACAAAAAAAATAAAAAAATAAAAAATAAAAAAATAAAAAATAAAAAAATAAAAAATAAAAAAATAAAAAATAAAAAATAAAAAAATAAAAAAATAAAAGAAAAAACTATTGCAAAAATAAAAAAATAGTAGTATAGTATTAGTTGGAATAAAGCTTTATTTTAAATGTAATAAAAAAAGAATGTTTTAAAGAATTTAAAACGGCACAGCAAATTGTGATGAAATTACACTTTGGTGTGCGTCTCAAATAAAAAATGAGGTCTCAAATAAAAAATGAGGTCTCAAATAAAAAATGAGGTCTCAAATAAAAAATGAGGTCTCAAATAAAAAATGAGACTTTTTTTTAATGGAAGGAGGAATTTTATGAGGTTCGTAGATTTTGTAGAAGAATTACAAGGATTAAATAAGAATAAAGTAGTATTAATAAAAACAGGAGTGTTTTTTAATAGTATTGGTAGAGATGCTATTATTTTAGAAAAAGTTTTAAAGATAAAAAGAACATGCTTTTCAAAAGGTAGATGTAAAAGTGGACTACCTGTTAGTTATGTAAGAGAAAATTTAGAAAAAATAAAAACAAAGTTTATAGAGAATAAGTTGGGTTTTATAATTTATGATGAAATGGAAAAAGGTAAATTTATCTTTAATGATAAAAGATATGGAGTATTATTAGAAATGGATGGTGATGATATAGAAGAAGAGAAGAAAAATACTGATTGTTTAAAATGTAAAAATAATATTTTTGAAAAAAGAAGACTTTACCAAGAGTTTATTAAGGATAAAGAGCTAGATAATGAGAATTTAAATAATAAAGAAATAAATAACAAAAAATTGGATAATAATAAAGAATATACTTTTAAAAAGGAAGATTATATTTTAATTTTAGAAATATTGAAAAATGTTTTAAATAGTTTTAAAGAAAAACTTAATAAAGAGAATAATATTAATGAAAGTACTGATAATAAAACAATTAATCAATAAAATTTGATGAAGGAATAAAAATTAAACTAATCGTCGTCTAAGGTATCAATTTCAAATAATGGTGAATTAAAGAATTCTTGTATTGATATTTCTAGGCCTCTACATATTCGCATTATGGTTAGAATTGTTAAATTTGTATTAGGCCTTGCGTTTATGTTTGCCAGAGTAGACTGGGTTATTCCACATATCATACAGAGCTTATTTATAGTTATATTTCTTTCATCACATAATTCATAAATTCTTTCTTTTACTGCTTTACTTAAATACATATTACCACCAAGTAAAGTATAACAAAAACTATTTTTAAAACTTAACTCTAAAGAGTTGACAAAATTAAAACTAATTGATAATATTATTTTGAAATTATTAATTACATTTTTTTAGATAAGGTATTTACAAATAGCTTATCATAATGTAAAATAAATTCATGAAATATAATTACATATTAATTTAAAAGAACAAATACTTTATTTTTTGTGTGTTATATCAAAATTTAATTTCAAAAGTAATTTCCTTAAAGAATAAAACAAAAGAATAAAAGAACAAGAATAAGGAAATACTAAAGAGGAAAGAAAGGGAGAAGAAAATGAAACAGAAAGAATTAAAAAAATTAAACAACAGAGGTATTACATTAATAGCACTTGTCATCACAATAATTGTGCTTTTAATTCTTGCAGGAGTAAGTATTGCAATGCTAACAGGAGAAAATGGAATCTTAACACAAGCACAAAATTCTAAAAAAGAGACAGAAAGAGCAAATATAATTGAGCAAGTAAGATTAGACATATTAGAAAAACAAACAGAAAAGGAAGGCGAAAATATAACATCAGGAGAATTAGAGGAGATACTAAAAAAATATTTTTCAAATGAGGAAGAAAACTTAAAAGATATAATAGCAGGGACAACAGAAGAAGGAGAAGAGACAAAGTTAATATCAAAAGAAGATGAAACAATAAAGATAGACCTATCAGAGATATATAATGGAGATATAGCAGATGGAGGAACAACACCGGAAGGACCACAACCAACACCAGAACCAGAACCTGGAGGAAGTTTAGAAACAACAGATAATGGAGTAATAGAAATAAAATGGTTAAAAGACGATACATATAATGTATCAGAAACAGCAAATGCACCAATAATAAAAAGTGATTTGCCAACAAATACAACAATGAAATTAGTACATTATGATGGAAGCGGAAATGTGGTAGATGGAGCAGACTATGAGTATAAAGAAGGAAGTGGAATAGCAGATAATACAAGTAGTAAATGGGCAAATGCAGAAGTAACAATAGATAATGTAAAAAGTTATTTTGTATGGATACCAAGATATGCATATAGAATAATATATTTTGATACACGATATAATAAAGAGGCATATTTAACAAATGGAAATACAGAAGGAATAATAGGATATTCAGATAGTAGAGGGATAGTAGATAAAGACGGAAAGAAGGTAGATGGAGTAGCAAGTACAACAAGTATAAACGTAGGAGATTACTTTAAAGTACACCCAGCATTCATGGATGATAGTAGTAATAGTTATTCGAATGGCGGATGGAATGAAGAACTACCAGGAATATGGGTAGGAAAATACGAAAGTAGTTTAGTAAATAAAACAAACAGTGGTAACATAATTACAGATGATAGAACAACAGGAAACATAATAGTAGATAGTACAAATAACACAGATAAAGCAATAGCAGTGCAACCAAACATGAGATCATGGAGAAATATTACAACAGGAAATATGTATACAAGTGCAAAAGCATATAGTACAAATTTAAATTCGCATATGTTAAAAAATAGCGAATGGGGAGCAGTAGCATATCTAACAGAAAGTAAATACGGAAGAAACGGAACAGAAATAACAATAAACAGTTCTGGTGATTATATAACAGCAGATGCAGGAATTAGTGCAAATCCAGAACAAAGTAGCACAGGGAACGAAACAGGAATATATGATTTAAGAGGAGGAGCATATGAATATGTAGCATCATATTATAGTGGAAGTACAAGTTCAAATTTAACAGATAATGGAAGTCAACTAGTAAATGAAACAGAAAAAAAATACGTAACAGCATACACAGGAACAAATGAAAGTACAGATTATAAACCAGGAGATGCAACATATGAAACAAAAAGATGGCATGATGATGGCGCTTCCTTCGTGTCTTCGAACATTCCATTCTTCAGACGTGGAGGTGACTATTTCGATGGTTCCGGTGCAGGTTTGTTCAACTTCAGTAGGGGCGATGGTAGCGGCTTCAGTAACTTCAGTTTTCGTGTGTGTCTCGCGGTAAAGTAATGTGAAATCTGTTATCTGGACAGTCTTTTAGTTAGTTCAGATTAGGGTAATAGTAAATAAAGTATAAAAATAAGTCCTTTTCGTTAGGACGATAGTGCTAGCGAAAAGTTAATATAGATGGGGATAAACCTGAATAAATGATAACGCTAACTTCGTGAATTCGAACAATCCATTCTTCAAACGTGGAGGTAACTATAACAATGGTTCCAATGCAGGTATATTCAACTTCAATAGGAACAATGGTAACGACAACAGTAACAACAGTTTTCGTGTGTGTCTCGCAATATGGTATAAAAAAGTGAGTTATATTTATTTAAGGATAAATATAGAGTACAAATACCATACAAGGTTTATTCCTTCCTTTATGGTAAAAATATAAATTATGAAAAGTATATTCTAGTATTAGTTAAATTAGGTTCTAATTTAGCTTTAAGAATGAATATGCTTTTTTTCTTTTAGAAATGGAGGTAAAAATGTATAAACCAAGAAAAACAGAAAGTAAATTGATGATATATCAAAAATATGTGGACTTGATAGAATATAGTTATAATTTGTTAGTTAAATATCCCAAGTATGAAAAATATGCATTGGTTTCTGAAATACGTCGAACAATGTATAATTCATTAAGATATATCTTGTATGCAAATAAAATTAGTAATAAATATAATAGAATTGTAATTTTGGGAAAATTAGATGCAGAAATAGCAATGATGGGGTTTTTTGTGAGGTTTTCATATAAAAATAAGTATATAAATACAAATAATTACTATACATGGTCTAAGAAGATAGAAGAAATAGGAAGAATACTAGGAGGTTGGATAAAATCATGCCTAAAAGAGTAAATAATGTATTTAAAGAAAATATAACATTTAGCAAATTATTAGAAGCACATAATAAATGTAAGAAAAATAAAAGGTTTAAAAAACAAGTAATAGAATTTGAGATGGATTTAGAAAGAAATATAATAGAAATGGGAAGGGCTTTGCTTTCAGGTTCGTATATCTTTTCAAAATATTTTGAATTTACAATATATGAACCAAAAGAAAGAAAAATAAAGACATTAAACTATAAAGATAGGGTTATTCTATGCTGGTATGTAGAAAATTTCTTAAAACCATATTTTAAGCCCAATTTTATAGAAGATAGTTATGCATGTTTAGAAGGAAAAGGAACACATAGAGCGGTTAAAAAAACAGTAAAATATTTAAGAAGTGCAAGTAGTTGTTTTAATACTGTTTGGGTACTAAAATGTGATATAAAAAAATTCTTTTTTAATATAGATAGAAATATATTATTTTCTATGCTTTCAAGAAAAATAAAAGATAAATACTTTTTAGAATTTAGTGAAAAAATAATATTTTATGATAAAGAAGAAGTAGGAATACCAATAGGAAATTACACATCACAATATTTTGCAAACATTTATATGACACTTTTTGATAAATTTATAAAAGAAAAATTAAAAATAAAATATTATATAAGATTTATGGATGATTTCGTATTATTATTTGAAAGTAAAGAAAAGGCAAGAAAAGTGTTGTTAGAGATAAGGAATTATATAGGGAAGGTTTTAAAATTAGAACTAAATTCAAAAACAGCATACTTTAAAGAAAAACAAGGAATAAATTTTTTAGACTATAGAATATGGAAAACACATTTACTAATTAGAAATCAAAGTAAGAAAAAGATAAAAAGAAAACTAAAAAACTTTCAAAAATTATATAAAGAAAATAAAATAGAATTAGAATATATAACAGCATGTATAAATTCTTGGAAAGGTCATTCAAAATTTGCTAACAGTTATAATTTAATAAATAAAATATTAAATGAATTTTATTAGTAAAGCCGAGGTTAAATTTTATTATTTTTTCATTAACTTAAGGAAAAGTAGATATACTACTTCTCCTTGTTTTAGTTAATCTTTAAGCATCTTTTTCAATATCAATTAACTCATCAACAGTACACTCTAAATACTTACAAAGCTCTTCTATATATTTAAAAGAAATAGAAGAAGTCTCACCACGAATAACACGATTTAAATTCCTAGTCGTGATATTCATATTTTGACATAACCAATATTTAGATCTGTTTTTCTTCTTCAATAATTTCTCAATATTAAAATGAACCATATTACTTACTCCTTGGTTAATATTATAAAATATATTGTTGAGATAGTTAAGATATTTGAAAATACCATGTTCTAAGTGTTTAACTTAAGTTAATAATAAAAATAAGTTAAAACTTGTTTTTAATTATATAACACTAATCGTATTAATTTTGTCGAATTTTGCGGTTATTAATTTAAATTAAAAATACTTGAAAAAGTTTTATAAAAATTATAAAATTAGTTATCATAAAAAGAGGTGGTGTAAAAAATGAAAGTATTATTAACAGGAGCATCTTCAGGAATAGGAAAAGACATGGCAAAAATATTAAATAGAAAAGGATATAATTTAGTATTAGTATCAAGAGATGAAGAAAAATTAAATAATGTAAAAAAGGAATTAGAAAAAGAAAAAAAGGAAAACAAAATAGAAATAATATCAATGGATTTATCAGATGAATATAACTGTAAAAAATTATGTGATCAAGTAAAAGATATAGATATATTAATAAATAATGCAGGATTTGGAGATTGTGGAAGTTTTTTAAAAACAGACTTAGAAAAAGAAATAAAAATGATAAAAACAAATATAATAGCATATCACATACTAATGAAAGAATATTTAAAACAAATGAAAGAAAAAAATAGTGGAAAAATATTGAATGTAGCATCAATAGCAGGATTTATGCCAGGGCCATTAATGGCAACATATTATGCTACAAAAAATTATGTAGTAAAATTATCAGAGGCAGTAAGAGAGGAATTAAAGAAAGAAAAATCAAATATACAAATAAGTATATTATGTCCAGGACCAGTAGAAACTAATTTTAATAAAGTAGCAAATGTAAAATTTAAAATAAGAGAAGCCAAAAGTTTTGATGTAGCAGAATATGCGATAAGAAAAATGGAAAAAGGAAAATTTTATATAGTTCCAGGATTAGATGTAAAACTAGCAAAAATAGGAGCAAAAATATTTCCGAATAATTTAGTAGCAAAGACTACATATATGGTGCAAAAAAGAAAAATATACGGAAAGTAATAAACATGTTATTCTATATAATTGAAAAAATACACAAAAGCATTGACATAATCAAAATAAAATGATATTATGTCTATGCTTTAATTTTTTTTCAAATACTTTTTTCAAATAAATTCCAGAAAACAAAAAAGAAAGAAGGTGATAAAATTAGAAAAATATATATAATAATTATTTCAATATATTTTAGTCTATATAGTGTTTTCAATTATTATCTAAAAAGATTAAAATCAAATTTAAAATTAGAAAAAAGGTTTTAAAAAGAATAAAAGTCACAAATAAAGTAAAACAAAATTTATAATTACTTTTAAATTAATATTGACTTTTACATTAAAAAACATTAAAATGGAGGTGGTTATATAAGTGG
>CALXZU010000063.1 GCA_944393325.1 uncultured Clostridia bacterium | reverse complement strand
ACATATACAAAAATATCCCAGTTAGCATATAGCTAATTAGGATATTTTTTATTATTTAAGTCTGAACAGTAACTTTATAGCTGGGTTTTTCTTCTATACCTATTGACAAAATATGATATTTTAAGTTATAATAAATAACGTTATAGGGTTATCCCACATACTTTTTGTATGGACCGGAAGGAGGGGAATATAAATGTCAGAGATAAAAGTTAATAATGGAAATATAGAAGATGCTTTAAAAAGATTTAAAAGACAGTGTGCGAGAAATGGCGTACTTCAAGAAGTACGTAAAAGAGAGCATTATGAAAAACCTAGTGTAAAAAGAAAGAAAAAATCAGAAGCAGCTAGAAAAAGAAAGTTTAATTAGTACATATATGAATTAGAAGTAGGAAAAATAATTACTTACTTCTAATTTTTTTTCTAAAAATAATTAAAATTAAATTATTTGGTGTATAATAAAAAAGAAGGAGGTTTTTTGATGGAATATAATGTAAAGCAAATAAAAAAAGGAATTAAAATTCATGTATTAAATACAGATAAATTTAAAACAAATTTAGTTGCAATATTTCTAACAACTAAATTAAACAGAGAAAATGTTACTAAAAATGCATTAATATCAATGTTGTTAAGAAGAGGAAGTAAAAATATAACTACACAAGAAGAAATAAGCAAGAAAATGGAAGAATTATATGGAGCAAGTTTTGACTGTGGTTTAGATAAAACAGGAGATAATCAAGTACTGAAATTTTATATAGAAACAATAAATGATGGATATTTACCAAAACACAGTGAAAATATTTTAAATGTGGCTTTAAAATATTTATTTGACATAGTATTTAACCCATATATAGAAAATGGAGGCTTTAAAAAGGAATATGTAGAACAAGAAAAAAATACTTTGGAAAAACGCATAAATGGAAAAAAAGATAATAAATCAATATATGCAATAAATAGATGTATAGAAGAAATGTATAAAGATAATCCTTATGGATTATATAGATTTGGATATGTAGAGGATTTAGATAAAATTGATGAAAAAGGTTTATATGAATATTATAAATATTTAATAAATTCTTGTAAAATTGATATATTTATATCAGGAAATTGTGATAAAGGGATAGAGAAAATTATAGAAGCAGACAATAATATAAGAAATTTAAAAGAAAGAACAGCAGATTTTATAGTACCTAATATTGAAAAAGAAAATAATATGGAAGAAAAAATAGTTAATGAATCTATGGAGGTAACACAAGGAAAATTAGTATTAGGCTTAAATTTAAATATAGATAATAATGATGAAAAATATATAGCATTAATGTATAATAGTATTTTTGGAGGTTCAGCAAATTCTAAATTATTCCAAAATGTTAGGGAAAAGGCACATTTAGCATATGTGGCATCATCTAATTATTATAGATTTAAAAATATTGTAATTGTAAATTCTGGTATAGAAATATCAAATTATGAAAAAGCTTTAGAATTAATAAAAAAGCAAATAGAAGAAATGAAAGAAGGAAAGTTTACTGAAGAGGAAATAGAAAATGGTAAAAAAGGAATAATTGCAGCAATAAAAACAATAAGTGATGAACAAGATACAGGTGTAACCTATTATTTTGGACAAGAATTATCGGGAACTAATGTATCAGAAGAAGAATATATAAAAAAGATAGAAAATATTACAAAAGAAGATATTATAAATGTTGCAAATAAAGTAAAAATTAATACTATATATTTTTTGAAAAATTGATATAGAAAGGAGTAGAATATGCAAATAATTGAAAATTCTAAAGTTAAGGAAAAATTGTATATTGAAAAATTAGAAAATGGTTTAACAGTAATGATAATTCCAAAACCTGGGATGCTTAAAAAGTACATGATATGGGGAACTAACTATGGTTCAAATGATAATAAATTTATTGTACCAGGAGAGGAAAATATTACAGAAGTACCAAATGGAGTTGCTCATTTTTTAGAGCATAAATTATTTGAACAAGAAGATGGAACAAATAGTTTAGACACATTAACAGCTTTAGGTGTAAATGCAAATGCATATACAACCAATGACCATACAGCATATTTATTTGAATGTACAGATAATTTTTATGAGGCTATGGATGAGTTAATGGATTATGTACAACATCCATATTTTACAGATGAAAATGTAGAAAAGGAAAAGGGAATAATAGGTCAAGAAATTAGTATGTATGATGATTCACCGGAATGGAGAGTGTATTTAAATACATTAGAAGCAATGTACAATAAAAATCCAGTAAAGATAGATATCACAGGTACAATAGACACAATTAGCAAAATAGATAAAGAAATTTTATATAAATGTTATAATACATTTTATCACCCATCAAATATGGCAATTGTAATTTCTGGAGATTTTAAACCGGAAGAATTATTAGAAGAGGTTAAAAAAAGATTAGTTCCTAATAAGCCTGTTGGAAAAATAAAAAGAATATTTGAAAAAGAAGAAGAAAAAATAGTAAAGCCAGAAATAGTAGAAAAATTAGATGTAAGTAATCCAATATTTACAATAGGAATAAAAGATATAAAAGGAGAAAATGACTGTGATAAAAAATGGATAGTAAAAAAACAAATAAGTATGGAAATATTATTAAATATTATTTTGGGTAGGAGTTCTTCTTTATATCAAAAATTATATAAAAATGGAGTAATATTAGGGACACCTAGCTTGGATTATGAATTTGGTAAAGACTATGCACATGTATTAATCACAGGTGTATGTAGTGAACCGAGAAATTTATATGAAGAGTTTAAGAAAAGAATAGAAGAATTGAAAAATAATGGTATAAATAAAGAAGATTTTGAAAGACTTAAGAAAATGATATATGGTAGCTATGTAAAAGAATATAATGATGTACAAGATATTTCGAGAATGTTCTTGTCAGATTATTTTAAAGGAATTTGTAGTTTTGACTATTTAGAAGAGATAGAAAGTATAAATGTAGAATATTTAGAGCAACTGTTAAAAGATGTTTTTAAAGAAGAAAAAATGGTGATTTCTATTGTGGAAAATGAATAAAAAAAGTCATGTGAAAAATGTTTTAAAAATGGTATTTGTAAAACAAAAATTACAATGCCGTTTTTTCTTGTTTCTATTTGTCGAAAAATACGTTTTTTTGACGTACGAAAGTTGACAAAAAGTATTGAAAATACTTGACTTGGGGATTATTATGTGATAATTTATAGCTGAACTAAAGATAATAATGAAAAAGGAGAGATAGATATGTTAAATGATGAAATTTGTAAATTAAGAGACGAATTAAATAAAAGTATAGAACAAGGAGAAGATTATAATAATACTTATAGAATAAGTGTAGAGTTAGATAATCTTATTGCTCAATATTATAGAACAGTACAAAAAGAAGAAAAAAATGAATATAGATATAAAAACGATATAGAAGTCCTTAATTTTGTTTAAGGACTTTTAGTATGTGAAATTTTTTGGAAAAAAGTAGTAGATATTTAAGAATAAATGTGATACACTATTATATATTAATATAAAAGGAAGTTGAGTATGGAAGAAATAAAAGATGTTTTGTTTTCGTTAATGAAAATATAGGAAAAATGAATAGTCCTATTTGGAGATTAAAAAAATAAAAATTTTAAGATATCGCCGAAATACCGTCGAAACATCGCCGAAATACCGCCGAAACATCGCCGAAATACCGCCGAAACATAGCCAAAATATTGAAATGTTAAAAAAATAAAAACATTATCTAATTAGAAATGTTTAAGAAAAACAAAAAAAGGTTGTGACAGAAATGAATACAATAGTATTAAAATTTGGAGGGAGTTCAGTAGCAGACAACATTAAATTAAATGTTGTTGCGGAAAAAATTATTAGCTTAAAAAAAGAGGCTAAAAATATTGTAGTAGTTGTATCAGCACAAGGAAAGACAACAGATAGATTAATAAAAGAAGCACAAGAATTATCTGCAGTACCAGACGAAAGAGAAATGGATATGTTGTTATCAACAGGTGAACAAATGACTAGTTCTAAACTTAGTATTTTACTAAATAGAAAAGGATGTCCAGCAATATCTTTAACAGGTTGGCAGGCAGGAATAGAAACAAACTTGGTTTATGGAAGTGCAAAAATAAAAGAAATATATACAAATAGAATAGAAAAAGAATTGGAAAAAGGAAAAATAGTAATAGTAGCAGGCTTCCAGGGAATAAATGAAAGAAATGATATTACAACTTTAGGAAGAGGTGGTTCAGACACAACAGCAGTTGCTATTCAAGCAGCCATAAATGCTGATAAATGTTATATTTTTTCAGATGTAGATGGAATATATTCGGCAGATCCTAATATGGTTACAATAGCTAAAAGATTAGATGAAATATCCTTTGATGAAATGCAAGAAATTGCAGATGCAGGAGCAAAAGTATTGCATAATAGATGTATTCAAATAGGAAAGAAATTTGGAAATGATATAATTGCAAAATCAACCTTTTCAGACAAAGGAGGAACCAGAGTTTGTAAAGGAATTGAAACAAGAGATGTAAAAAGTATAGTAAAAAATGATGGACTAATTACTGTTATAATGAATAATAAAAAAGGAGTAACGGCGGAACAAGGATATGTTATATATAAGAATTTATTAAAGGAAAATATAATAGTAGAATGGTTTGAAAGAGACAGTGATTCTTTTAAATTTAGAATAAAAAAAGCAGAACTAAATAAAGTGCAAGCATTATTAGACAGAAAATTTTCAGAATATGAAATAGTATTAGAAGATTTTATAAAATTAACAATAGTTGGATACGGAATAATACAAGATAATGTAATATTAAATAAAACTATGGACATACTTAAAGAATATAATGTAGAAGTAATAAAAGTTAGTTTATCACAAGCTAAAATAGAAATTGTTGTAAATGATATTAGTTCAGAAACAATGGAATTATTACATAAAAAATTAATAAGAAAGGAGAGATAATTTATGAAAAAAACTATTTTTAAAGGGTGTGGAACAGCAATAGCAACACCATTTACAGAGGATGGAGTTAATTTTGAAGAATTTGGGAGACTTTTAGAAAATCAAATTGAAGAAGGAGTAGATGCAATCATTGTCTGTGGAACTACAGGAGAATCTGCTACTATGTCAGAACAAGAGAAAAAAGAAACAATAAAATTTGCAATTGACAAAGTTGCTAAAAGAGTTAAAGTTATTGCAGGAACTGGAAGTAATAATACAAAATCAGCAATTGAGATGTCTAAATATGCTGAAAGTGTTGGAGCAGATGGATTACTTTTAGTAACACCATATTACAATAAAACTACACAAAAAGGATTGGTAGAACATTTTAAAGCAATTGCCAATGCTGTTAGTTTACCGATTATAATGTATAGTGTAGCAAGTAGAACAGGTTTAAACATGACTCCAGAAACATGTTTAGAATTATCAAAGATAGAAAACATTGTTGCTGTAAAAGAAGCAAGTGGAAATATATCACAAGTAGCAAAAATTGCAAGTTTATGTGGAGATAACTTAGATATTTATTCGGGAAATGATGACCAAATAATACCGGTATTATCACTTGGTGGAAAAGGTGTTATATCAGTATTATCAAATATAATGCCTAAATATACTCATGAAATGACATATAATTATTTTAATGGAGAAGTAGAAAAGGCATGTAAAATGCAATTAGATGTAATAGATTTAATAGATGAATTATTTTCTGAAGTTAATCCAATACCAGTAAAATATGCACTAAATTTAATGGGATATAATTTTGGAAAACCACGTTTGCCATTAATAGAATTATCTAAAGGAAAACAAGAAACAATGAAAGAAGTTATGAAAAAACATAATTTAATAAAATAAAAAAGAAAAGGTGAAAAAAATGAATGTATTAATAAATGGTGCAAGTGGAAAAATGGGAAATGAACTTTTTAGCGTTATAAAGGAAAATGAAGAATTTGAAGTTGTTTGTGGTGTAGATAAAAACGAAGACTTAAATGGAGAATTTCCTATTTATTCTAAAATAGAGGATATAAAGGAAAAAGTAGAGGTAATAATAGACTTTTCAGTACCTGTTGCAACATTTAAAATATTAAAATATGCTGTGAAAAATAAAATACCAATTGTAATTGCAACAACTGGGTTTAATAAGCAGGAAATAGAGCAAATAGAAGAGTTTTCAAAAGAAATTCCTATATTTAGAAGTTCTAATATGTCTTTAGATATAAATTTGATGGCAAAAATAGTAGCAGAAGTTGCAAAAGTATTGAATAATACAGATATAGAAATATTAGAAACACATCATAATAGAAAAATAGATGCACCAAGTGGAACTGCAATACTTTTAGCAAATGCAATAAATGATGTGTTAGATGAAAAGAAAGAGTATAACTTTGAGAGATTGCAAAAAAGAGAAAAGAGAAGCAAAAACGAAATAGGTTTTTCATCAATAAGAGGTGGAAATATAGTAGGAGAACATAGTGTTAAATTCTTTGGAGAAAATGAAGAATTAGAAATAACACATAAAGCATATTCGAGAAAAGTTTTTGCGGAAGGAGCCCTAAATGCTGCTAAATTCATTGTAAATCAACATAGTGGTTTATATAATATGAATAATATGGTCAAGTAATATTAGAAAATATTCAGAGAATAGTAAATCACAATGAGTAGAGTAGGTAACAATTATCTACTCTTTAATGTATAATGCTAACAAAAAATAGTATTAAAAAAAATAACAGTTACTAAAGATTGATCTTTAGTAAAATATAAGAGAGGAAAAAATTAAAATGAATAAATTAAAAAGTGGAATTTCTTTAATAATATTAGGAAATATATTATATTTATCATATATATTTTTTACTGGTAATGAAACAAGTTCATTCGGAGAATTTACTAATGGTCTACTATTAGGACTATCGGTAGGTACTAATTTAGTAGGAATAATATTATCAATTGTTTATATAGTAGAAGAGAAAAATCAAAAGAAATAAAGGTTTAATAAAATTTGGAGGTGGAAAGATGTATAAAACAGTTGTTATAGAATATTTACCCAAAGCAGATAATATGGCACAAAAAGTAGAAGAAAAAGCAAATGAAATGTTAGAAAATGGTTATGAATTAGTTACAATGTCCATTACTGGAACGGCAAAAGCAATTTTGGTATTTAAAAAATAAATATAAAATGGAGGGGGTTATGAATAATATTATAATATATGGTTCTCATTATGGAACAACAAAACAATATGCAGAAGAACTTTCAAGGAGAACTAATATAAAAGCAATTTCTTTTAAAGAAGTAAAAGAGATAAATGATTATAATAACATTATTTATTTAGGAGGATTATATGCAGGAGGAGTATTGGGAATGTCAAAAACGATAAAAAAGTTAAATGATGTCTCAAACAAAAAGATTATTATTGTAACAGTTGGTCTTTCAGATCCAACTGATGAAGTAAATAAGAATAATATAAGGAATAATATAAAAAATCAACTTCCAAAAGAGATTTTTGAAAAAGCGAAAATATTTCACCTAAGAGGAGGAATAGATTATTCAAAATTAAACTTTGCTCATAAAACTATGATGAAATTGCTTTATAATGCAGTAAAGAATTTACAAAAAGAAAAGCAAACAGCTGAAGATAGAACAATGATTGAAACTTATAACAAAAAGGTTAGTTTTATTGATTTTTCTAGCTTAGATAAGATAATTGATGAAATTTAAAAGTAAAAGACAAGTTAGATAAGTGTGACATAGAAAAATTCAAATTATCTATATTTTATTATATAATCATAACCAATTATAGCAATTTGTCTATAATAGAAAAAAATTAATAAATATTTAATTGTTATTTTGGATTATTTTATATATAATTTATAAAATA
>CALXZU010000062.1 GCA_944393325.1 uncultured Clostridia bacterium | reverse complement strand
ACCTCCAATTTCTATTGATATTATTTTAATAAACATACTAAAATAATGACCAATAAATCTTGAAAGTTTATTGCATTATATTAAATTGATTTATTGCATTGATAGAAGATTTTTCACTTAATCTATTTCGCTTTTCATACTGTTTATTGCAATGGGTGAGGATTTTGAATTTTCTGTATCTCTTATGCTTCTAAGGTTTGCTAAAATCTTATGCACTCTTTAATTCTAAGCGTAATTTATCAGCTATCATTGCTATAAATTCTGAATTTGTAGGCTTTCCTTTTGCAGCTGAAATAGTATAACCAAAGATTTTCTCTACTGTTTTTTGTTCCCCTCTTCCCCATGCCACTTCTATAGCATGACGAATAGCTCTTTCTACTCTTGATGGCGTAGTATCAAATTTATATGCAATTTTAGGATATAAACTTTTAGTTATTTGGTTAATAACATCTATATCATTTACTACCATCATAATCGCTTCTCTTAAATACTGATACCCTTTAATATGTGCCGGAACTCCCACTTCATGAATAATATTTGTTACCAACGCCTCTAAATTTTCCTCTTTATTTCCTCCTTTACTTTGAATATCGATATAAGGTTGTTTTTCATCTTTTGCTATAAAATTTTTCCTTACATCATTTGGTTTAAAGAATTTAATTTCTCTAATCCTTTTGATTAGAAGTTCGATATCAAATGGTTTTACTACATAATATTCCGCTCCTAATACAATTGCTTTTTGTGTTATTTTATCTTGCCCCACTGCTGATAACATGATACAAATTGGCTTTTTATTACATTTTATTGAATTAATTTTTTCTAAAACACCTATTCCATCTAAATGTGGCATTATCACATCTAATAAAACCACATCAGGTTCTAAATTTACTACCATCTCTATTGCTTCTTTACCATCTTTAGCCATTCCTATTATCTCCATATCATCTTGTGAATTTATATATGTAGATAATGTATAGCTAAATTCTTGATTGTCATCTGCTATTAAAACAGAAATTTTTTCTCCCATACTTCCCCTCCTAAAATAATTACTGTAAAATATTTACAATTCAAATTATATTATTTTAAGAGTATATTATCAATTCTTTTTGGAAATATTTTCCAATCATTTTATAAAACCATCATTTTTATATACTTTTCGTTATAAATTTTTTATATAATTCCTTAATATTACTTAATTTTATATTTTTTGTTTCAAAATCTTTCAATAATTTTTGTTTTTTATCTACTTCTAACTCAATTTTACAAACAATTTTTTCTGCATATTCTGTTTTAGTTATGTTTATTTTGTTGTTTTTACAATAATATTTAAAATTTTCAAAATCACTATATTCTAAAACAATCTCTAAAACATCTCCAGCACATTTTTTTACTTTTTCACCATTTTCTATTGTAAGCATTAAGCTATTTTGATAGGCTCTCAATAATCCTCCTGTTCCTAATAATATTCCTCCAAAATATCTCGTAACCACTATTAATACATTTAGCAAGTTATTTTTTTGTAAAATGTTAAGCATAGGAGCTCCTGCTGTTCCTTGTGGTTCTCCATCATCACTAAATCTTTCCACTATTTGTTCTTTTTCTAATATTCTATAAGCTATACAGTTATGTTTTGCATCAAAATACTTTTTTCTTACTTTCTTTATAATTTCTTCTGCTTCTTCTACACTTTCTACATAGAATAGATTTCCTATAAATTTAGATTTTTTCTCCATAAATTCTGAATAGCTATGTTCTTTTATAGAAATGAATTCTTCCATTTTTCCTCCTTTTATAGCAAAAGGATTGCCTATTTTAATGCAATCCCGCAACATATCCAGTTGAATATGCTATTTGTAAATTAAATCCTCCTGTATAGCTATCTACATCTATTATTTCTCCTGCAAAATATAGATTTTTAACTATTTTTGATTCCATTGTTTTAGGATTAATTTCTTTTATATATATCCCTCCACTTGTAACAATTGCTTCCTCTACTGGTCTAAACGCTTTCACATTTAAATTAAAATTCTTTAGCAACAATACTAATTTTCTTCTTTCTTCTTTTGTTATTTCATTTACTTTTCTATTTTCTTCTATATTACTTAATCTAATTATTACTGGTATTAATTTTTGTGGTAATAATTTATCTAAACTATTTTTATATTGTTTATTTTTAAATTCTGAAAAATCTCTTAAAATTCTATCTTCAAGTTTCTGTTCAGATAATGCTGGTTTAAAGTCTATTATTAAACTTATATTTTTTTCTTTCATTTTTTCTTCTATCTTTTTATATCTAACTAATTTAGAAGATGCCGTAAGTATTATTGGTCCAGAAACTCCAAAATGTGTAAATAGCATTTCACCAAATTCTTGAAAAATTATTTTATTTTTTTCTTCATCAATTACTTTTACTGTTACATTTTTTAGACTTAGCCCTTGTAATTCTTTACAAGTTTCTTTTTCATAAATTTCTAGTGGAACTAAAGATGGCTTTATATCTTTTATTGTATGTCCCAATTTCTCTGCCATTTTATAACCATCACCTGTTGAACCTGTTAGTGGATAACTTTTCCCTCCTGTTGCTAATATTACCTTATCTGCTAAAATTTCTTCCTTTGTTGTCTTTACTCCTATTACTGTATTTTCTCCATTACTTTTTTTATATAAAATTTCTTTTACTTCTTCATTATAATGTATTTCAACTTTATTTTTCTTTAATTTTTTAATAAAACACTCAAGTACATCTTGCGATTTATCTGTTATAGGAAAAATTCTATTTCCTCTTTCTTCCTTTACTTCTAAGCCTTCTTCTTTTAAAAATTTTACTATATCTTTATTTGTAAAACTTTGATATACACTATATAAAAATTTTCCATTTCCTGGCGTGTTTTTTATAAAATCCTCAATTGGTAAAGAAGATGTTATATTACATCTTCCTTTTCCTGTTATCAATAGTTTTCTTCCTAATGATTTCATTTTTTCAATTAAAATTACTTTGTCTCCACTTTGGCTGGCTGTTATTGCTGCCATCATTCCTGCTGGGCCTCCACCTATTACTATTGTTTTCATATCTATTTTTCCTCTTTTTTGGTTGTTTTACTTTTTGTACTTTTCTTCGTTCCTGATGTAGTTTTTTTAGTTCCTGTTGTTTTTTTACTAGTTGTCTTTTTAGTTGTTTTTGGCTTTTCTTCTTGTTCTTCTTTCTCTGGCTCATCTCCATTTAGATATCCAATATTATTTGCCTGTGCCTCTTTCATATATCTATCAAGTTCATCATTTATTGAATTATCTATTTCTTCCTTCTCTTCTTTTTTTACTTTTTTCTTACTTTCAGTCTTTTCTTCTTTTTTTGTTTCTTCTTTTTTATTTTCCTCCTCTAACCCTGGAATAAACCATTCTATTCCTGAGTCATTATTAGTGTTCGTTTCCTTTGGTTCTTCTATAATTGGTTCTTCTACAGTTTCTTCATTATCTTCTATATCGTCTCCATTTATATAACCTAATACTTTTTCTTCTTTTTCTTCTTTTTCTTCTTTAGAATTTGGTTTATTCTCTTCTGTTGTTTCTTTCACTTCTTCTATTTCTTCTTCATGTTCTAATTCTTCATTATAGTCATTTTCTTCATCCTCTTCATAACCTTCTTCGTACTCTTCATCTTCTTCGTTTTCTTCTAAATCTTCCTCCTCTTTTTCTTCTTCCATTTCTTTAAATAGATCTTTATATTCTTGTTTTGCACTTTTAATGTTTTCCTTTTTTTCTTTCATTTCTTGTTTTGCTCTTTTCTTAGCTTCTTTCAATATTTTTTCTTGCTTTTTATTTTCTTCTCTTTGTGATTTTCCTCCAAATATCAATAATAAAGTTACCAATACAATAAAAACTAATAAAATTACTACAACAATCATCTTTCTTCTCCCTTTCTTTTTACTTTTGCATATAATGGATAGCTTTTAATATTCCTAGCTTTCCATATTCATATGTTAGTCCTCCTTGCATATATGCAATGTAAGGAGCTCTTATTGGACCATCACAACTAAGTTCTATTGTTGAACCTTGTGTAAATGTTCCAGCTGCCATTATTACTTTATCTTCATATCCTCCCATATCTCCTGGATATGGTAAGACATTAGAATCAATTGGTGAACCTTTCTGTATTCCTTGGCAGAATTTAACTAAGTTTTCTTCTGTTCCTAATTTCAAAGTTTGTACAATGTCCCCTCTTTTTTCATTATACTTTGGTTCTACTTGATACCCCAATTTTTCTAAGCATCTACTTGCAAATATTGCTGTTTTAAGGCTACTTCTTACCACTGATGGTGCAAAAAATAATCCTTTTAGTAATAGCGGATTTTGATTTAACGATGGGCCAATTTCTTTCCCTATTCCTGGTGACGTTAATCTTTCTGCACAAAGTTCGATTAAATCTTTTCTCCCTACTATGTAGGCTCCTGATGTTGCTATTCCTGCTCCTAAATTTTTCATTAAAGATCCAACTGCTATATCTGCTCCCACTTCTATTGGTTCTTTTTCTTCTACAAATTCCCCATAACAATTATCTACCATAATTATTACATCTTTATTTACTTTTCTTATTTCGGAAATTACTTTTTCTATTTTTTCTATTGTTAGACTTTTTCTTGTTGAATATCCTCTTGATTTTTGTATTTCTACCAATTTTACATCTTGTTTTGATAATCTTTCTTTGATTTTTTCTATATCAAAATCATTATTCACTAATTCTATTTGTTCGTAATTGATATCAAATTCTTTTAATGAACTTTTACTTACTTCTCTTCCTATTCCTATTACTGTTTGCAAAGTATCATAAGGTGCACCTGTTATACTTATCATTATATCTTTTGGACGTAACAATCCAAATAATGTAACTGCTAATGCATGTGTTCCTGATATTAATTGCGTTCTAACTAATGCATCTTCTGCTTTAAAGATTTTGCTATATATCTCTTCTATTTTGTTCCTTCCTGGTTCATCTATTCCATATCCAGTTGATGAGTTCAAGTGACTTTCTTGCAAATCACATTCTTGAAAAGCATCTAATACTTTTTTACTATTTATTTCACAAATTCTATCTAATTCTTGAAATTGTGGTTTTAGTTCTTCTTCTACTTCTTTTACTAGTTTTTCTAAATTTTCTTCCATTATTCTCTTCCCTTCTTGCAATTTATATTTTACAATAAAATTATTATTTTATCAACTTCAAAATGATATTTTATTAAATTATTTTACCAATTTGTAGATTTTATATAAAACTATATTTAAAAATATTAAAAATATAAAAAAGAAGTTTGTTAAAGATGCTATTGAAAATAACTCCTTAATTTAAACTCCTTTTTCTCTGTTTTAACTTTCACGTTTTTCCATATAAACAATTTTTCCAAATTTTATTTCATTTATCTTTTTTTGTAATTCCATTATAGGAATAGGTAAAATTGATATTATTCCAACAATTATCCATTGAACATTATTTAATGGAACTAAATCAAATATATTTGCAAAAGTTGGTATTATAACAACTATAGTTTGTATAAATACTCCTAATATAAAACTTCCTATTAGAAATTTATTCTCAAAAACTCCAACTTTAAAAATAGATTCCTGACTTTTAATATTAAAACTATGGACAAGTTCTAAAACTCCTAATGCAACAAAGGCCATTGTTCTACCCACTTCTAATCCATAATATTTATTACCAATACTAAAAGCTATTAATGTTAGCATACCAAGCATTATTCCTTCAACAATTATTTTATTCCATAATCCATCTGTAAAAATTCCTTTTTTACTATCTACAGGTTTCCTCGTCATAATATTTTTTTCTGGTGGTTCTAAACCAATTGCAATAGCAGGTAATGAATCTGTTACTAAGTTTACCCATAATAATTGTATTGCTAAAAGTGGTGATTTTAATCCTAAAACTAATCCCATAAAAATAGTTACAATCTCTCCTATATTTGTAGAAATCAAAAAATGTATTGCTTTTTTTATATTATCATAAATATTTCTCCCTTGTTTTACTGCCTCTACAATTGTAACAAAATTATCATCAGTAAGTATCATATCAGAAGCACTCTTAGCAACATCCGTTCCATTTTTTCCCATAGCAATACCAATATCTGCTTGTTTTAATGCTGGACTATCATTTACACCGTCGCCAGTCATTGCTACTACAAATCCAATACTTTGCCATGCTTTAACTATCCTTACTTTATGCTCAGGACTTACTCTTGCAAATACTGAATAATCTTTTATTTCTTTCTCTAATTTTTCTTGTGGTATTTTATCTACTTCCTCTCCTGTTATTGCTTTATCATATTTTCCCAAAATATTTAATTCTTTTGCAATAGCTTTTGCCGTGTCTATATGGTCTCCTGTTATCATAACAGTTTTTATTCCAGCTTTTTTACAGGTTTTCACAGCATCTTTTACTCCTTCTCTTGGCGGATCTATCATTCCAATCAAGCCAACAAATTTCAATCCATTTTCTATAAAATCAGCTTCTATTTTTTGAGGTAATATAGAAATATCCTTATATCCAACTGCAATTACCCTCAATGCATTTTGAGCCATTTTTCTGTTTTCTGCTATTATCTTGTTTTTTTCTTCCAAAGACATATTACATTTCTTTATAAGTATCTCTGGTGCTCCTTTTGTGATTATCCTATATCCTTTATCTAATTTATGAATTGTCGTCATCATTTTTCTATTAGAATCAAAAGGTATACCATCTATTTTAGGCATCTTGTGATACAAATCTAATTTATTAATATTAGAATTCAAAGCACCTTCCACTATTGCAATTTCTGTTGGTTCACCTTTGACTTCTGTCTTTCCATTTTCAAAATTAATGTCACAATCTGTGCACATACTTGCAAGTTCAAATAAAAAATTAATATCTTTCCCTTTTGTCTCTACAACTGTCATTTGATTTTTAGTCAATGTTCCAGTTTTATCTGAACAGATAACTCTACTACTTCCTAATGTTTCAACTGCTGGTAATTTTCTAATTATTGCATTCTTTTTTGCCATTTTTGTAACACCAATAGACAATACTATGGTAACTATTGCAGGTAGCCCTTCTGGAATAGCAGCAACAGCTAATCCTACTGACGTCATAAACATTTCTATTGGATTTATTTTCTTTATCATACCGATAATAAAAATTAAAATGCAAATACCTAAACATATTAATCCTAAAATTTTTCCAACTTCTGATAACTTTCTTTGTATTGGCGTTTCTGGACTTTCATTTTCTATTATCATATTTGCAATTTTTCCAACCCTAGTATTCATTCCTGTTTCTGTAACAACTGCTTTTCCATTTCCATTTACAACAATACTAGACATAAATGCCATATTTAGCATATCACCCAAAGCAATATCTTTTTTTGCAATCATATCAGCATTTTTTAATATTCCTTCTGTTTCGCCAGTTAAACTTGATTCTTCTACTTTCAAATTGTGCGTTTCAATAAGCCTCACATCAGCCGGTACATAATTTCCAGCTTCCAAAATTATAATATCCCCTGCTACTATTTCTTCTGCATTTATTTGTTTTACTTGTCCTTCTCTTACAACCTTTGCTTTTAAAGGTGTCATTTGCTTTAAAGCCTCAATCGACTTCTCTGCTTTTGCCTCTTGTATAACTCCCATAAGTGCATTTAATACTACAATTACAATTATTATAATAGAGTCTATATAATCATTCTGCCCTTGAAAGTAAGAAACCCCCGCTGATATTACTGATGCAATTATTAAAATAATAATCATAAAATCATTAAATTGTTTAAAAAACTTTACCAATAAACTCTCTTTTGGCTTTTCAGAAATTTTGTTCTTTCCATATTTATTCTGTCTAAACATTACTTCCTCTTCACTTAAGCCACTTTTAAAACTTGTCTTTAGTTCTTTTAAAACTTCTTCTTTTCTAAGTGTTTCCCACATATTTACCTCCTTGGGGACGTTTCCTTTTGCTCGAAAACGAGCAGTTGGGACACATCCTTCATTTATTTATTTAATATTATGTGGGACATACTGTTTTTATTACAGAAAAA
>CALXZU010000061.1 GCA_944393325.1 uncultured Clostridia bacterium | reverse complement strand
AGTGTTGAAAGCAATAGCATTTAAAGGATTAGAAAAAAAGATAAAAAAATTGCCTACATTTACTTGACACATACTTATTTATCTTGCATTTATTTTTTAGTTGTAATTTCTTTTTTTCTATGATAAAATCAAATCATCTTAAAATTAACTGTTTTAAGAATAGTGAGAATTAAAAGGAGAGAAAAGTATGATAGTATCAAAGATTTATACAACTGAAAGTGATGAGTTGACAGCCGTTGTTTTAGAAGATGGCAAATATTCTAATTTTATTTATGAACCTGAACTTGTAGCATTTGATTCTGACGGATTGATTGATGAGGCTAGATATGGATTTCCAAGTGCTTTACCATATGAGGAGGATATTTCTGAAGGAAATTCAGTGGAAGATATGGCAAAACTTCAAGATAAAGAAAGTACATTGGTCGCAGAAATAGGGGATAACATTGTTATTTATCCTCAACGAATGAGCCAATATGTACAAGAAATTTTTGAGGCTGAAATAGGAGAAGAACTTTGGAATAAAATATTACAAGATGCAAATGGAGATGAAGGAATTCAATTTGATTTTTAAGTAATATAAAGTAGCTTTAAGTAGCTACTTTTAAAACTATGGACAAATACATTCTTGTGTGATATATTTTTTAAAATGGTTTAATATAGAAAGGATTTTAGAAATGGAATATGATGTTGTTATAATAGGCGGTGGACCTGCTGGAATATCAGCTAGTTTATATACTGTAAGAGCAAATAAAAAAACTTTGGTTTTATATAATGAGTTATCAAGTTTAGAAAAGACTAAAAAGCTAGAAAATTATTATGGTTTTCCAAATGGTATAAGTGGAGATATTCTATATAAAAAAGGAATAGAACAAGCAGAAAACTTAGGTGCTGATGTAAGAAAAGAAGAGGTTATAAAGATAGAAATTAATATGGATGATCAAATTAAAGAAGAAAGTTATAATAAGAGTAATTACAATTTTATTATTAAAACATCAAAGAATATATATTATTCAAAAGTTGTAATTTTAGCTACTGGCAATAAGAAAAATAAACCTAAAATTACAGGAATAGAAAAGTTTGAGGGGAAAGGTGTTAGCTATTGTGCTATTTGTGATGGCTTTTTCTATAGGAATAAAGAGGTTGCAGTTGTCGGAAGTGGCAGTTATGCAATTTCTGAAACTAATGATTTGATTAATCTTGCAAAAGATGTTACTATTCTTACAAATGGTGAAAAGGCTCCGGATTTTAGGGCTGATAATGTTAAAATCGAGACAAGAGGAATTAAGGAAATTGTTGGAGAGGATAAAGTAGAAGGATTAGAATTAGAGGATGGTACAAAGATTAAGGTTGATGGGATTTTTGTTGCTCAGGGTGTTGCAGGGAGTGTAGATTTTGCAAGAAAACTTGGGGCTTTTTGTGATAAAGATAAAATTATTGTAAATTCAAATATGGAGACTAATGTTAAAGGTTTACTTGCTTGCGGAGATTGTACTGGAGGATTATATCAAGTGGCAAAGGCTGTATATGAAGGTGCTGTTGCGGGTTTAACTGCTATTAAGTTTTAATGGGGACGTTTCTTTTGGACACATAAATGTCGCATTTGTAACATACCTATTAGGGAAAAAGAGCAAGTTTTTAGATTAAGTGGTTTTTCGTAAGGGCTAAAAATGGTAGAAAACCACAGGTAAGGCGTAGACCTTAAATCTAAAAACTTGTTTTATATATTTTTTCTTATATCTTCAGGTATAGGTGCTATTAGTTGTATTTTGTTTTTTGTTATTGGCTGTATGAGTTCTGTTTTGTAACTATGTAGTGCTTGCCTTTTTATTTGTGTTGATGGTTTTCCATATAAGGTGTCTCCTAATATGGGGTGGCCAATAGATGCCATGTGCAATCGTATTTGATGTGTTCTTCCTGTTTCTAATCTACATAATACTAAACTATAATTTTTAAATTCTTTTAATATTTTATAATGTGTTATTGCGTTTTTTCCATTTTCATCTATACATCTTTCTATTATACTATTTTCCTTTCTTGCTATTGGTAAGTTAATTGTTTCTTCTTTTTTATTAAAAATTCCAGAACATAAACATATATATTCTTTGTTTATTGTGCTTCTATTTATGCGTTCTTGGATATATTCACATTTTGCAAATATAACAAGTCCGGATGTGTCTTTGTCTAATCTGTTTATTGGTCTTATTTTTTTCTTTAAAGAAATTTCATCAAAATAAAAACGTATACCATTTGATAATGAATTGTTAAAGTGTAATATAGATGGGTGTATTGCAATTCCTGCTGGTTTATTTACAACTAAAAGCCATTCATCTTCATATATTATTTCTAATTTCATTTTCGTGGGTTCTATATTTTCATTATCTTCTTCATAGTTAAGGTCTACTATTATTTTATCACCAGGCTTTACACTGTTTCTGGTGTCTGTAATTTTACCATTTAAATATATTTTGTTGTTTTTAATTAATTTGCTTTTTAACCTTGTTGATATTTTAAAGTGTGATGTTATTATTTGATTTATGTTTTCGAAAGTATTGTCTTTTACTAAATATTTTAATTCCATTTTTACCTCTTTTCTATTGTATTATACTATATAATTTTAGAAGAAGCAAAACAGTTACTTGAAGTTTAGAATTTTTTTTGATAAAATATTTAAGGATGTGTCCCAACTGCTCGTTTTCGAGCAAAAGGAAACGTCCCCGGAGGTGTGTTATGAGAATTCGTTATAAAAAATGGGCAAGAGGAGAATTAGAGGCAAGTAAGTTTTACGAAGATGAACCTGAAAAGTGGAAAGGTAAATGGAGTAGTCATTTTGTTAATAATCGTTTACCTTTTATGTTAGAGTTGGGTTGTGGCAAAGGTACTTTTATTTCTAAAATAGCTGTGGATAATTTAGATATTAATTTTTTAGCAATTGATTTGGTTGATGCTATGCTTGGTTTGGCCAAAAGAAATGTAGAGAAAAGTTATTTAGAGGCTGGTATTGAGCCTAAAAATGTAATGCTTACAAGGTTTGATATAGAAAGAATAGATTTGATTTTAGATAAAACTGATAAAGTTCAAAGAATATATATTAACTTTTGCAATCCTTGGCCAAGGGGCAAGCATAGAAAGAAGAGATTAACTCATACTAAACAATTAGAAAAATATAAAGAGTTTTTAGTTCAAGGTGGAGAGATATACTTTAAAACTGATGATGATGAGTTATTTGAAAGTAGTATTAATTATTTTTTAGAAAGTGGTTTTGAAATAATTTCTAAAACATACGACTTACATAATGAACCGATTTTTGAGAAAAATATAGAGACAGAACATGAAATAATGTTTTCAGATCAAGGAATAAAAATAAAGGCATTGATTGCTAAATTAAAATAGTGATTTCTATTTTTGGAGGTGTTTTATTTGACACAAGAAGAGGTTATAGAGAATAAAAATAATAAAGAGTTTGTATTAAAAGCTCTTTCAGATAATGGTAAATTTTTGGAGTTGGTATCGCCAGAACTTCAAAATGATAAAGAGGTTGTAATGACAGCATTAGAACAAGACCCAGAAAGTTTAGAATTTGCAAGTACGATGCTTAAAAATGATAAAGAAGTAATATTAAAAGGTATAAAAGGAGCTCCTTGGACTATTTGTTATGCTTCTGAAAAATTAAGGGCAGATAGAGAAATAATATTAAGTAGTTGTAGAACATATGGTCAAGCATTATATTTTGCAAGTGAGGATTTAAGAGCAGATAGAGAGGTTGTAAAGGCAGCTGTTTCAAATAAAGGCATAGTTATAAAATATGCATCTGATGAATTAAGAAATGATAAGGAACTTGCTTTAATTGCTGTAAAACAAAATAAGCAAAGTTATCATTTTATATCAGAAGAGTTAAAACAAGATGAGGAAATAAAGGCTTTACTTTAGCTTTTATTTTTTTATTTTCTTATTTTTTAATATTTTCCTGAAAAATTACTTGTGCTTTTTGGTTTTTCCTTATATAATGTGAGTGTATTATTTTAAAAGTTGAAATAGGAGGGATAAAATGTCATTCATAGAAGATATAAAAGAAAGAGCAAGAAAAGATATTAAAACAATACTATTGCCAGAAGCTGAGGAGTTAAGAACATTAGAAGCTACAAGAATGGTTCTGGATGAAAAGTTTGCAAAAGTAATATTAATAGGAAACAAGGAGAAAGTTTTAAAAAAAGCAAAAGAAAATGATATAGATATTTCAGATGTAGAGATTATAGACCCAACTAATTCTTCTAAATATGATGAATATGTAGATTTGTTATATAATTTAAGAAAACATAAAGGGATGACTATTGAAAAGGCAAAAGAATTAGTAAAAGATTCTACGTATTTTGGTATGCTTATGCTTAAAGATGAAAATAGTATAGCAGATGGATTGGTGTCAGGTGCAGTACATTCTACATCTGATACATTGAGACCAGCTCTTCAGATTTTAAGAACTGCTCCTGGAACAAAATTAGTGTCAGCTTTTTTTGTAATGGTTGTACCTAATTGTTCTTATGGAGACAGTGGAACTTTTATTTTTGGAGATAGTGGATTAAATGAGAATCCAACGGAAGATGAGTTATCAGAAATTGCAATTTCTTCTAGTAAAAGTTTTAAAAAGTTAGTTGGAAAAGAGCCAAAAGTTGCAATGCTTTCTTATTCAACACATGGTAGTGCTCATTCTGAATTGACAGAAAAGGTGATTAGTGCAACTAAATTAGTAAAAGAAAAAGATCCTAATTTAATAGTTGATGGGGAATTACAATTAGATGCTGCAATAATACCAGAGGTTGCAAAAATGAAAGCTCCAGATAGTATTGTAAAAGGAGAAGCTAATGTATTAATATTTCCCGATTTAGATGCTGGGAATATTGGATATAAATTAGTACAAAGATTAGCAAAAGCAGAAGCGTATGGACCTTTATGCCAAGGAATTGCAAAACCAGTAAATGATTTATCAAGAGGTTGTAGTAGCAAAGACATTGCAGGTGTAATTGCAATAACAGCTGTGCAAGCTCAAAACGAGACAAAAAGTATTTAGTAGCTAAATTTCTCATGAGAAAGGAGTTTTATATGAAAACAAAAATTTTAGTTTTAAATTCAGGTAGTTCATCACTTAAATATCAAGTAATTGATATGGAAACAGAAAAGACTTTAGCACAGGGGAATTTTGAAAGGATTGGTCAACCAAGGTCTTTTGTAACACATAAGGTAAATGGAGTTAAACATAAATTTGAACGTGAAGCAAAAAATCATGAACAGGCAATTTCTTTCGTTTTAAACAGATTAACTAATAAGCATTATGGTGTTCTTGAAAGTTTAGATGAGTTAGTTGCAATAGGACATAGAGTTGTTCATGGTGGTGAAAAATTTTCTAAACCAGTTCTAATTACAGATGAGGTAATTGAAGAGATAAAAGAATGTAGTAGTTTAGCACCATTACATAATCCTGCAGCAGTTCTTGGTATGGAAGCATGTAGGAAAATTGTTCCTGATATGAAAATGGTTGCAGTGTTTGATACAGCTTTTCATCAAACACTTCCAAAAGAAAGATATATATATCCAATACCATATGAATATTATGAAAAATATGGTGTTAGAAAATATGGATTTCATGGAACATCTCATCAATATGTAGCTGGAAGGGTTACTAATATATTAAAAGAGGACAAAAAAGATATAAAAGATTTGAAAATTGTAAATTGCCATTTGGGACAAGGTGGAAGTGTATGTGCAATTAGAAATGGTAAATCAGTAGAGACAACCATGGGATTAACTCCACTTGGTGGAATCGTTATGGCTACAAGAAGTGGTGATTTAGATCCTTCTGTTATTACATATATTATGAATAAAATGAAATTTACGCCAGAACAAATGGAAAATGTTTTAAATAAAGAATCAGGTGTATATGGTGTGTCAAGAGTTTCTATGGATTTTAGAGATATAGAAGCAGAGGCAAATGCAGGGGGAAAACATGCAAAACTTGCTTTAAAAATATTCCATAATACTGTTGCTTCATACATAACTAAATGTATTGTTGCAATGGGAGGTATTGATGTATTAACTTTTACAGCGGGTGTTGGAGAAAAAGGACAAGACTCAAGGAAGGCAATTTGTGAAAATCTAAAAATATTTGGAATAGAATTAGATGAAGTGAAGAATCAAGAAGCAAAAGGAGTAGAAGCTAAGATATCAAGTGATAATTCTAAGGTTTTAGTTTATGTAATACCTACAAATGAAGAACTTATGATAGCAAAAGAAACGATGAAGCTTTTAGAAAAATAGACTATTAACTTAAAACAATAAAAATAAGAATTATAATAAAAAAGAAAGGAAGATTAAAGTGAAAATTTTAGTATTAAATTGTGGTAGTTCATCATTAAAATATCAATTAATTGATATGGAAACAGAAGGAGTTTTAGCATCTGGGAAATATGAAAGAATAGGAGAAGAGGCAGCTTTTTTAACACATAAGTCTTTAGGTAAAAAGGTTACTATTAAAAGATTTGCAAATGACCATAAAGATGCTATTGAATATGTTTTAACTCAGTTTACAGCTGAAGAATATCCTGTAATAAAGAGTTTAGATGAAATAGAAGCAATAGGGCATAGAGTTGTTCATGGAGGAGAAATATTTAAAGATTCAGTTGTAATTGATGATAAGGTTATAGAAGATATTAAAAAATGCGGTGAATTTGCACCATTACATAACCCAGCAGCAGCACTTGGTATGGAGGCATGTAAAAAAGTTATGCCTGGCAAGCCTATGGTTGCAGTATTTGATACAACTTTCCATCAAACAATGCCAAAAGAAAATTATATTTATTCAATTCCATATGAATATTATACTAAATATGGTATAAGGAAATATGGGGCACATGGTACATCACATATGTATGTTTCACAAAAATTAGCAGAAATAGAAGGTAAAGATGTGAAAGACTTAAAAATAGTTTCTTGTCATCTTGGACAAGGCTCAAGTATTTGTTCTATAAAAGAGGGAAAATCTTTTGACACAAGTATGGGATTAACTCCACTTGGAGGTATTCCAATGGTTACAAGAAGTGGGGATTTAGATCCTTCTGTTATAACATATATTATGAAGAAAGAAAATATTACAGCAGATGAAATGGAAGATATTTTAAATAAAAAATCAGGAGTTATGGGAATATCAGGATTAGATCCGGATTTTAGAGTTATAGAAGAGGCGTCTAATGAAGGAAATGAAAGAGCAAAAATTGCAATTGAAAGTTTTGAATATTCTATTGCATCTTATATAGCAAAATATGCCAGCTTAATGAATGGTATTGATTATATTATTTTTACAGGTGGCATTGGTGAAAATCAAATAAATATTAGAAAAGGTATTTGTGAAAAATTACAGTTTATGGGTGTGGAATTAGATGTAAATGAAAATAATATGAGAGGTGAAGAAAAAATTGTTTCTAAACAAACTTCTAAAGTGACAGTATATGTAATTCCAACTAATGAAGAATTAATGATTGCAAAAGAGACCAAAAGACTAGTATAACTCTACAGTAAAAACAAAACAAAAAGAACAAAAAAATTTACTTTTTTGTTCTTTTTCATTGACTTTTTTGAAACTCTATGGTTTAATAGAGTATGTAAGATTTTGGAAGATTATTTAGCTATTTTAAATCGAAAAGAGTTGGGAGATGATTAATGTGAAAAAAATTAATTCAATTGGAAACCTAGCAATAAAAATATTGACCGTTTAGAATTAAACGGAAAATATTTTAAAGGAGGAATTTATTATGCAAGAAGAAATCGCAAATGTTATTTTAAAAGAACTAAGAAATTTTAGAACAGAAGAGGAAAATCGTTGGGGAGAAAATAATAAAAGATGGGAGGAAAACAATAAGGCTATTTCTTCATTAAATGACAAAGTTACTAATTTAGAAGAAGCAACTAAAGAAAATACTAAATCTATATGTGAATTAAAAACTAGAGTAACTGGCTTAGAAGTTAAAGTAAATGACTTAGAAAAAGCAACTAAAGAAAATACAGAAAGAATAGTTAGTTTAGAAGAAGCAACTAAAGAAAATACAGAAAGGATAGTTAGCTTAGAAGAGGCAACTAAAGAAAATACAGAAAGGAT
>CALXZU010000060.1 GCA_944393325.1 uncultured Clostridia bacterium | reverse complement strand
TAGTAAAACACATAACTCAATTTTTATTGGAATTAGGAGCTGGTTTTGCTTTTGTAGGTAGACAATATCATTTAGAAATTGGAGGAGAAGATTATTATATTGACTTGTTGTTTTACCATTTAAAATTGAAATGTTATGTTGTGATAGAATTAAAGACAGTGGAGTTTCAACCAGAGTTTGCTCGGAAAATTGAATTTTTATCTATCAGCTGTTGATGATATACTGAAAACAGATGATGACAATCCATCTATTGGTATATTACTATGCAAAGAAAATAATAAAGTAAAAGCAGAATATGCATTAAAAGATATTAATAAGCCAATTGGAATTTCGGAATATGAATTGATAAAATCAATACCAGAAAATTTAAAATCAAATTTACCAACTGTTGAGGAAATAGAAAATGAAATGGAAGAAAAATTGAAATAATACTAAATTGGGCAACAACAGTTGCCCAATTAGTAAAAAATTAAAAATAAACTTATTGAAAGAAATTTGTATATAAATAAAACAAATTTGTTTAAGCAAAGTGAGAAAATTACTGACAAAATTTTAGAAAAGTGATATACTAAGAAAAAATATAAAATAAAATATAAAAATTAGTATAAGAGGAGAGGAAGATGCAAGAGATATTTACGGTTCAAAATATAGTTATTTATTTTATAGTTATTAATTTAATTGGTTTTTTTATAATGTGGTTAGACAAGAGGAAAGCAAAAAAAGGAGCATGGAGAATACCAGAAAAGACACTGTTTATAATAACAGCTTTAGGTGGAGGAATTGGAACAATTGCAGGTATGTATACTTTTAGACATAAAACTAAAAAAATACAATTTGTAATAGGTTTTCCACTTATTACAATACTTGAAATAATAACCATTATTTGGTTTATAATAAAATAGTAATCAATTTATATTTTAAAAATATTACAATGTTTAAAGTAAAAGTAGAGAGCTTTTACTTTTTTTATTTTTTTAAGAAAAAATAAAAAAAAATATTGACATATATCTAAAAGTGTTATAATATAAATATAACAGATATAACAAACGAAACAGTGAGGTGGGGAATAATGAATATAATATTAAGTAACAGTAGTGGAATACCAATCTTTGAACAAATTGAAAAAGCCATAAAAGAAGCTATATTTTCTAATGAATTAAGAGAAGAAGATATGTTACCATCTGTAAGGAGCTTAGCAAACGAATTAAAAATTAGTTTTTTAACAGTAAAAAGGGCTTATGATGGATTAGAACAAGCAGGATTTATAAAAACAATACAAGGAAAGGGAAGTTTTGTTGCTCCTAAAAATTTAGATCTTATTAAAGAAGAAAAACTAAAAGAAATACAAGGTTATATAGAAAAAATATATGATATTTCAAAAATATCTAATATTTCTGAAGAAGAAATAAAAGAATTATTTAAAATGATATTTGAGGAGGAAATTTAAAATGGATAATAATATAGAATTACAAAATGTTTCAAAAAAATATAAAGACTTCGAACTTGAAAATATTAGCTTTAATGTACCAAAAGGCTGTATAGTAGGTCTAATAGGAGAAAATGGAGCAGGCAAAACAACTACAATTAAGTCAATACTAAATATTACGAGGGCTGAAGGAACAGTAAAAATATTTGGAAAAGACAGTAAAGAGAATGAAAAAGAAATTAAAGAAGAAATAGGAGTAGTATTAGATGATAGCTTTTTATCAGAATATCTAACGGCAAAACAAGTAAGTTCTATTATGAAAGATTTTTATAAGAATTGGGATGAAAATAAATATATAAATCTTTTAAAAGAATTTAATTTGCCTAAAGATAAACTAATAAAAGATTTTTCGAGTGGTATGAAAATGAAACTGAAAATTGCAACTGCAATATCTCATAATCCAAAACTTTTAATATTAGATGAGCCAACAAGTGGCCTTGACCCTGTTGTGAGAAATGAGATATTAGATATATTTAGAAAATATATAGAAGAAGATGAAACAAGATCAATATTGTTATCAACACATATTACAACAGACTTAGAACATATATCAGATTATATAGTATTTATTGAAAAAGGAAAAATTGTTTTTAATTTACCAACAGATGAATTACTTGAAAATTATGGAATAATAAAATGTAGCAAAGATGATTTTACTAAATTAGATGAAAAAGATTATATTGCTTACAAAAAAGGAAAATACCAATATGAAGTATTAACAAGTGATAAAAATGTAATTAGAAATAAATATAATATTACAATTATTGATAAACCATCAATTGAGGATATAATGTTATTTTATATTAAGGGGGAAAAATAATTATGATAAAAGCGTTATTAAAAAAAGATTTGTATAATTTATCAACATATAAGGCATCACTAATTATAATAATTCTATTTTGTGGAATTGCAATAATAGGAACAAATGCTATTAATATTGCACCTGCTATAATTTGTGGAATAATTGGGATGATTTCACTTTCAACATTTAGTTATGATGAAATATCAAAAGCTAATAGATATATCTTAACATTACCAACTAATAGAAAAGAATTAGTAAGAGAAAAATATATTTTAGTAATAGGAACAACTATATTAGGTGGAATATTAGGAATGGTATTAACTATAATAGTTGTAAATATTATGAATTATTTGAGACCCGAAAATATAATAAACTTAGACTATCAAAGTTTAATTATAGCAACAATAGGAGGCATTTTTGCTATATCTTTCTTGCAATCAGTTCAAATTCCAAGTATATATAAATGGGGAGCTGAAAAAGGACGAATTCAAATGTTTATATTAGTACTTATTATAGTTGCTATACTTGTTGGAATATATGTTTTAATTAATAAAGCAAATATCAATATTGATATAGAAATGATAAATAACTTTATAAATAAATTTGGAATAATGTTATTAATTATAAGTACAATAATTATGTATTTTATATCTTATAAAATTGCCTATAAAATATATAAAAATAAAGAAGAATAAAGAAATAGAATGAACAGAAAGTTATTTTATAATGGAAAAGATTTATATAAAATGACAATTAGTGAACTTGAAGAACAGCTAAAAATGAATAAAACAAGAATATTTGTAAGGAGTTTGTTTCTATTTTTAGTAACTTTAGTTGCTGGATTTACTATGCCAATTTTTATAATTTTTCCAGTAGGAGTTCTTATAATTACAGATTACTGGATATATCAAAACAATAAAAAAATCAGAAGAGAAATTGAAAGAAAATAAGAATTCAAGAAAAGTCTTCTTCCTTTAAGTTGTAATTAGAGGGAGAAGTTTTTTTATTTACAAAGTACACATAAAAAATTTCATAATAAATAATTTGGAAAAATATTATATAAACTAAAATTAGGTGTGAATAACTTACAGACTGAATATATTTATTTTAAAGTTATTCACAAAGTTATCCACAGTTTCCACAATGTGGTTATACACATATAATATTACAAAAAGATGAAAATAAATGGTTACATAAATAAGAAAAATAACATATTTGTAAGAAAAATGAAATAAAAAAGTAATAAAAAAGTGCGAAAAAAGAAGAAAAAAGAAGTAAAATGAATATAAATTGCTAAAAATGAGGAAATAACAATAATAAATTAGGAGTATTAGAAATATTTTTGTTACATAAATGTAAAATAAAAATTGTAGAAAAATAATATAAAAGAAGGTATAATGTAGAAAATATTGTTGTGGATAAAAATACAAGATGTGGATAACTTTAGAAAAAAATATACATATAATTAAATAAAGAAGGTGTTTTTATGTTATTAAAAATAAAATCTTTATTTAAAAAGGAAAAATATCGTAATATAGATGAATACGATATAGATGAAAAAGAGATGAATAGAGTATTATCAGAAGGAGCAATATTAGTAGATGTAAGAAGTCCACAAGAATATGAAGAAGGTCATATGGAAGGAGCAATTTTACTTCAAGAATATGAAATAAAGAAAAGAGCAAATGAATTATTACCTAATAAAGATAAAGTTATAGTTGTATATTGTTCAAGTGGTGGAAGGAGTAAAAAAGCACAAAAAGAATTATTAGATATGGGATATAAGAAGGTCTACAATTTATACAATGGTTATCAAAACTATTGAGATTTAATTATTTTTATGGTAAAATTTTTCTATAACAAATTAAAAACGGAGGAAATATGAGACAAGAAAATATAAGAAATTTTAGTATAATAGCACATATAGACCATGGAAAATCTACACTTGCAGATAGGTTAATAGAAATGACAGGTTCACTTTCTAAAAGAGAAATGGAAGACCAAGTATTAGATAATATGGATATAGAAAGAGAAAGAGGAATTACAATAAAATCACAAGCTGTAAGAATGGTATATAAAGCAAAAGATGGGGAAGAATATACTTTGAATTTAATAGACACACCAGGGCATGTGGATTTTAATTATGAAGTATCAAGAAGTTTAGCAGCTTGTGATGGTGCAATTTTAGTAGTAGATAGTAGTCAGGGTGTAGAGGCACAAACTTTAGCGAATGTATATTTAGCAATAGACAATAATTTAGAAATTTTACCAGTATTAAATAAAATAGATTTGCCAAATAGCAGAGTAGACGAAGTTAAAAAAGAAATAGAAGATATAATCGGAATTCCAGCTGAAGACGCTCCTTGTATTTCAGCAAAAACTGGATTAAATGTAGAAGAAGTGTTAGAAAGAATAGTAACAGACTTGCCTGCTCCAAAAGGTAACGAAAATGCAAAAACAAAATGCTTAATATTTGACTCTTACTATGATAGTTACAAAGGAGCAGTTGCGTCAATTAGAGTGGTAGATGGAAAAATAAAAGTAGGAGATGAAATAAAACTAATGGCAACAAATAAAGAATTTGTTGTAACAGAAGTTGGCTATTTTATACCAGGTTCACATATGCCGACTCAGGAAATAAAAGCAGGAGAAGTAGGATATGTAGCAGCAAGTATAAAAAATATATCAGATATAAGAGTTGGAGATACAATAACTCTAAAAGAAAATCCGGCAGAAGAACCACTAAAAGGATATAAAAAAGTAACACCTATGGTATATTGTGGATTATATCCAGTAGATGGAAGTCAATATGAGGAATTAAAAGAAGCGTTAGAAAAATTAAAGCTAAATGATGCATCATTAGTATATGAACCAGAAACATCACTAGCTTTAGGATTTGGATTTAGGTGTGGATTTTTAGGTTTATTACATTTAGAAATAATAGAAGAAAGATTAGACAGAGAGTTTGATTTAGGATTAATTACAACAGCTCCATCAGTTATTTATAAAGTATATAAAACAGATGGACAAGTTATTGAACTATATAATCCAGAAGATTTACCACCATCTCAAGAAGTTTCATATATAGAAGAACCATATGTAACAGCAAATATTTTTACACCAAAAGAATATATAGGAAATATAATGGAACTTTGTCAAAGAAGAAGAGGTATTTATATAGATATGAAATACTTAGATGAAAATAGAGTTACATTAATATATGAAATGCCTTTAAATGAAATAATATATGATTTTTTTGATAATTTAAAATCAAAAACTAAAGGATATGCGTCACTTGATTATGAATTTAAAGAATATAGAAAATCAAGTTTAGTAAAATTAGATATCTATATAAACGGAGAAATAGTAGATGCTCTAAGTTTTATAGTTCATAAAGATAGTAGTTATGAAAGAGGAAGAAAAATGGTAGAAAAATTAAAAAATGTTATACCAAGAAAATTATTTAAAATTCCGATTCAAGCAGCTGTTGGAGGAAAGATAATTGCAAGAGAAACTATTTCAGCAATGAGAAAAGATGTACTTGCTAAATGTTATGGTGGAGATATTACAAGAAAGAAAAAACTATTAGAAAAACAAAAAAGAGGAAAGAAAAAAATGCGTGAAATAGGAAATGTAGAAATACCACAAGAAGCATTTTTAGCAGTATTAAAATTAGATGATGAAAATTAGGAGTGTATAATGGAAAATAAAGAGGATAAAAATCAAGTAGAAGGTAGAAATTCAGTAATAGAATTATTAGAAAGTGGAAAAGATATAAATAAAATATTTATAGAAAAAGGTGAAAAACATGGTTCTATTTACAAAATAATAGCAATGGCAAAGGCGAGAAAAATTATAATAGTAGAAAAAGACAAAAAACAAATGGAAGAAATGGCACAAAACAAAAATTACCAAGGAGTAATTGCAATTACTCCTCCATTTAATTATTGTGAGATAGAAGACATAATAGAAAAAGCAAAAAAACAAAAAGAAGATCCATTTGTATTGATATTAGACGGGATAGAAGATCCTCATAATTTAGGTTCAATAATTAGAACAGCAGAAACAGCTGGAGTACATGGGATAATTATTCCGAAAAGAAGAGCAGTAGCAGTAAATAGTACGGTTTCAAAAGTGTCATGTCGGAGCAGTAGAACATATGATGGTTGCAAGGGTTACAAATATAAGTGACACTATAGAAAAGTTAAAAAAAGAAGGACTTTGGATTTGTGGAACAGATATAAATACTGATAAATACTACTATGAGCAAGATTTAACAGGGCCAATAGGAATAGTAATTGGAAATGAAGGAAATGGAATGAGTAACAAAGTAACAAAAAAATGTGACTTCTTAGTTAAAATTCCTATGCTTGGAAAAGTTACATCACTAAATGCATCAGTATCAACAGGAATAGTAGTATATGAAGCACTAAAGCAACGTTTGCAAAAGAAGGGAGAATAAATATGGCGACAAAAAAGAAAAAAATAACAATAGCAATAATAATAGTAATCTTTGTAATATTAGTAATTTCAGGAGTATGTATAGCTTTATATATAAATACAGATATGTTTAAATCAAATGAAGTTTTATTTGCAAAATATTTAGGCCAAAATTTAGAAAATATAAAATTATTAGAAACTACATTAGAAAATACATCATATAATGAAACATTAGATAATAGTTTTTATAATACTAATATAGAAGCGGAAGCTAAATATACACAAGCAATAGGAACATCATCAGAAAGTAGTGATAACAGTATTAATCAATTGAAAATAACATTAGAAGGGCAAACAGATAAAATTAATGGATATAATTATAAAAATTTGAAATTATTAAAAAACGAAGAACAAGTAGCTCAAATAGAATATTTACAATCTGAAAATAATTATGGAATTAGATTTTCTGATTTATTTAATCAATATTTAATATCAGGAAATAGCAATATAAAAGAAATGCTAAAATCTATAGGTTATGAAGAAGAACAATTGACAAATATTCCGGAAAATATAGAGAGTAAACAAATATTAAATGAAGTAAAATTAACAGAAGATGAATTAAATGTTTTAAAGGAAAAATATGTAGGAATAATAGAAAACAATTTATCAGAAGAAAATTTTAGCAAAAAAAATAAACAATCAGTAACCATAAACGGGCAAAATTTTGAAACAAATGCATATATACTTACAATAACAAAAGAACAATTAAATAATATATATGTAAATCTTCTTCAAGCTATTGAACAAGATGAGATATTACTGAGTAAAATAGATATATTACAAAATAATATAAATGAAATAGGAATTGAAAATGTTCAAATCAATCTAAGGGAAGAGTTAATCAAAAATATAGATTTAACAATACAAAAAATAAATCAAAATAATATAGGAGCGGACACAACAAGAATAATTGTATATGAAAGTGATGGAACAACAATAAGAACAAGAATTGAAACAAACGATTACCAAACAAATATAGATTATGTTAAAATAGAAGAAAATACTTTTGTACAAATATTAATAGCAAATGGAGAGAATGAAAAATATAAATTTACATTAAACAACAATTTAAATAATTTATTAATAGAAGCTAAAGATAATGTAGAAATGACAAATATTGAATTGCAAAGAACAGAAGAATTAAATGGAAATAACCGAAATAGACAATATGATATTATATATAATATAGAAGACAAAAAAATAGAAATAACATTGACTGAAAATATAGAAATAGCTGAAGAAAACAATCTACAAAGTTTTAATGAAGAAAATGCAATAGAAATAGACACATTAAAAGAGCAGGGAACAATAAATAATGTAAAAGAAAGCATTGATAATGAAATAGAAGAAGTAAAACAAAAAATACAGTATCAAGATATTGAACAAATGCTAATAAATATTGGAATAGTACAAAATTCTACAATTTTAAATTCTGAAGGGATATCAGAAACTGAAAAAAATAGATTTAATTCTAATTTTGAATTATTAAAGGGAGAAAATTTATCAGGAGAACGTGTATTACAAACTATACAAATAGTAAAAAATAATATTGATGATATAGAAATAATATCTGACAAAGAATTGAAAATAGGAATAGTAAGAAATGGCGGAAATGACGAAATTGTAGAAACATTAACAAAATTTTTTGAGGCAAATAATAGAAAAAATTATAATGTAAGTATAGAATATGACGAAAATGGGCTTGTAAATCAACTAGTTTTAACCCTTGTAGAAGAAGAATAAATTGGCAAAAAAACATGTGAAAAACACAGAAAAAAATCTTGAAAAAATTTTTTTAAAAAAATTATAAAAAAAGTGTTGACAAACTAAAAAAGTTAATGTATAATAAAAATCGTTCGCAACAAGTGAACATAACAAGAACATTGAAAAATAAACAAAAAATCCTTTAGAGAAAAACCAAAGCGGTACAAAAAGTACCAAAAATTTTTAAAAGTTT
>CALXZU010000059.1 GCA_944393325.1 uncultured Clostridia bacterium | reverse complement strand
TTAATAAAGCAATAGAAAATTGTGATTATAATGCTTGTTGGTCAAATCCAAATTTTGAACTTTGGTTGTTAGCACATCTGAAGAAAATAACTAGATATATTTCTAAAGATGATATATTAGATGAACTTAGAAAAGAATTTCAAAAGAATGGATTAGGTGAATATAATAAAAACGATGCTAACATTTTTGAAAAGGTTACAAAAGATGGCAAAATACATAATGCAATAAGAAATTGTGAAAAAATGGAGAATCTTAATAAAGATGGACAAGCATCAAAAAGAAATCCAATGACAAAGGTTTATAAAATTGTTGATGGATTAAAAGAATATTTGGAATAGTTTTACAAGAGAAAAGCAAAGTATGAGAGTAAAAATAGATAGAAATTATTAAAAGAAAAAATTAAGATTTTTAAATAAAGAAAACAGCAATTCCATTGGCTTTAGAGCCACTCAACTTATTGTGGGTGGCTCTTTTAAAGTATAGAACCTAAAATCAAAATACCAATATTATCATTGTAGATTTCATCAAATTGTGAAATAGGAAGAGGATTTATGCCAATTCCAGCTTCAATTGTATAGCCAGGTCTATTATATTCTTGAATAAACCAATCTTTATATCCGGCAAAACTAGAATTGTAAGGAGTTTGGGCTAACTTATATCCGCTAACTTCTGCAAATCTACTACCAATATAAAAACTACTTGGTGGATTAAAATTTTGAAACTGCCAATAAATTTCTTTTCCCTGAGTATGAAAAGTGATGATAAGTCTAAAATCATGTAAAAGTGTAAAATTGTAAATAGCTAAACTTTCAGGTTCTGTTAAAGGACCGAAACCTACAAAATCACGAGGAGAAGGTTTGTTAAAACCTTGAGAATATTTTATTTCTTTTGCTTGTTCCCAACCAGCAGGAAATTGTAAGTTTAAATCTACACCTGTGGGTTTAAAAATATACCAACCATAAAGAAATTTTAATAAAATGCAGTAATCATCTATATTACAGAGTATTTCAAATTAGTTGAAGTATTCTGTTTTTTATTGCAAAAATGCAAGACAATCTATTAGTCATCCAACAATAATAAATGATATTACTGCTAGAATTGGAGTGGTATATGAAAGAAAATAAAGAAGCGATAGGATATTATTCAGTGATTCCCGCAACAGTTTTATATAATAAAGAATTAAAAGCAAATGAAAAACTATTATATGCAATAATAACATCTCTTGCTTGTAAAGAAGGATATTGTTTTGCATCTAATAAATATTTAGCAGAGAAATTAAATGTAAACCCAAAAACAGTTTCAAGTTGGATTTCAGATTTAAGAGATAAAGATTTCATAATTGTTGAGCTGATTAGGAATGGAAATAATCAAATAATTCAAAGAAAAATTTATATAAAAGATTCACCATATCCATTAAATAATGGATACCAGTATCAATCAAAAGATGGACAGGCTATTCATAAAAAAGTGGAAGATAATAATATAAGAAATAATAATAAAATTAATAATAAAGAGCAAAGAAAGTTTTTGTCAAATTATGAGAACCAAAGAGAATATTCTAAAGAATTTTTAGAAAGTTTATATGCGAATTAAAATAAAAATACATATATTAAGAGAAAAATTAAATATAAATATCGATTAAATTTATTTTTTTGAATAAATAAGTGCTAATTGTGGAAAAAAACAAAGAAGTATGATATATTATAAAAGTAAAATTGGAGGAAAATATGGAACTTGTAAAACCTTTTGTAAAATGGGCAGGTGGTAAAGGCAGTTTAATACCACAATTAAAGAATTTTTATCCATTTGGATTAGAAAATGAAACAATAAATAAATATGTAGAACCATTTGTTGGTGGTGGTGCAGTTTTAATAAATATATTACAAAAATATAATATAAAAGAAGCCTATGCTTTCGATATAAATATTGACTTAATAAATTGTTATAATGTTATAAAAAGCAATGTGGAAGAACTTATAAGAGAATTAGGCGTAAAAGAAAAAGAATTTAAAAAATTAGAAGATGAAGACAGACAAGCATATTTTTATAATGTTAGAAAAGAATATAATTCTTATAAAATTACTGAAAATGAACTAAGCGTAAAAAGGGCAGGAGAATTTATATTTTTGAATAGAACATGTTTTAATGGATTATATAGGGTTAATAAAAATGGAGAATTTAATGTACCTTGTGGCAAATATAAAAATCCTACTATATGTGATTCTAGCAATTTAAGAAATTTATCACTTTTAATTAGAAATGTAAATTTTCAATATGGTGATTATAAAAAAAGTGAAAAGTATATAGATAAAAGTACATTTGTATATTTTGATCCACCATATAGACCATTATCAATTACTTCTGGATTTACATCATATACCAAAGAAAATTTTAACGATGAAAATCAGAAAGAATTGGCAAACTTTTTTAGAAGATTAGATAAAAAAGAAGCAAAATTAATGTTATCTAATTCTAATCCTAAAAATACAAATGAAAATGATACATTTTTTGAAAAAATATATAAAGGATTTAATATTAATGAAATTTCTGCCAAAAGAATGATTAATAGTAATGTGAAAGGTAGAGGAGAAATTTCAGAGTTACTTATTACGAATTATGAGGAGATGGATGAATGTATCCTGGAAGATTTTACTTTGAGGAAAGTGGCTTTAAGTTAATCGAGAATGATACTTTTACTGCATTAAAAGAATTTACAGAAAAAAGTTTTGATATGATATTTGCTGATCCCCCATATTTCTTGTCTAATGATGGAATAACCTGCCATTCCGGAAAAATGGTAAGTGTAAATAAGGGAAAATGGGATAAATATCTAAGTGTAAAAGATAAGCATGAATTTAATAAAAAATGGATTCATGAATGTTATAGAATTTTAAAAGATAATGGAACGATATGGATTAGTGGAACATTACATAATATATACTCAATAGGAATGGCATTAGAAGAGGAAGGGTTTAAAATAATAAATAACATTACTTGGCAAAAAACTAATCCACCACCTAATTTAGCATGTAAAACTTTTACTCACTCTACAGAAACTATTTTATGGGCTAGAAAAGACTTGCCAAAAGTAAAATATAGGTTTAATTATGATTTGATGAAAAAGTTAAATGATAATAAGCAAATGAAAGATGTTTGGACAACATCACTTACAAAACCATCAGAGAAAAAACAAGGGAAACATCCAACGCAAAAACCATTAGAAATATTAGAAAGAATTATATTAGCATCTACAAATGAAAATGATTTAATTTTAGATCCGTTTTGCGGTAGTAGTACAACCGGAATTGCTGCAAATAAATTAAATAGAAGATACATAGGAATTGATAATTCAAAAGAATATTTAGAGTTATCTATAAGAAGATATAAAGAAATAAAGGAGTAGATGATATGAAAAGAAATTTTGCAGAGTGGTTATTGACATTTACTGATAGTATAGCTAATTATAAGTACTATATAGATTTTGAAACAATATATAAAAATGCTGAAATATATAAAATAGAATTAAATATGCTAAATTCATTAATAGGAAGTCAAAACATTGAACAAGACTTTGAAAATTTAATACATAAATACCCAGAAGTTTTAAAATGTGTTCCAATATTATTAGCAGTTAGACAGACAGAGATAATAGTTTTAGATGATGAAGGAAATAAATTTGAATATAATTTTAAAAACATGAATTATAATGTTGAGCAATATACTGTATTTATGAGAGAAACAGGTTTATTTGATTTATTAGAAAAACATTTAATCAATAATTTATATGACTATGTATTAGGGGTTGAATGTGGATTAAATTCAAATGCTAGAAAAAATCGTGGCGGACATCTGATGGAAAATTTAGTAGAAAAATTTATTCAAAGGGCAGGTTTTACGAAAGATAAAACATATTTTAAAGAAATGTACTTACAGGACATTGAAAGAAGATGGAAATTAGATATGTCTTTTATTAGTAATAAAAATCAAGCTACTAAGCGATTTGATTTTGTTATAAAAACAGATAAATGTATTTATGGTATTGAAACAAATTTCTATGCATCAGGTGGCTCAAAATTAAATGAAACAGCTAGAAGTTATAAAATGATTGCAGAAGAAGCAAAAAGAGTAGTAGGATTTGAATTTGTTTGGTTTACAGATGGAATGGGGTGGATTTCAGCAAGGAATAATTTAAGAGAAACATTTGATAATATGGAACATATATACAATATTGCCGATATGAAAAATGGGATTATGAAAGAAATGTTAAAATAAATTATATAATTAATTAAAATATGTTTAATTTTAAGTCAAAAATAACAATTGGAGGAAATATGGAGAATAATGAAGAAAAAATATTTGATGCTATTTTAGAAAATTTTAAAAAAGAATATAATATACCTAAAAAAATAGATGTATTTAATATATTTGTACCATATCAATTGTGCAAAAATAGGATGATTAGTATCGAAGATGCACTTGAAAGTTGTGTAGATGGAGGAAATGATGGCGGAATAGACAATATTTTAATATTTGTAAATGAAATGCTTATAAAAACTAAAGGAGATTATGAAAGCTTAAACATAGTACGAAATTCACAAAACACATTAGATATTTATGTATTTCAAAATAAGAAAACAAGTGGATTTTCTCCAGATGTTTTAAATAAGTTATATATAACATTCCAGAATGTATTTAATGAAGAAATCAGTAATGAAGAATTAGAAAGAAATTATAATTTAGATTTAATTGAACAAATAATACTTTTTAGAAAAATTATGGAAGATATACCTAACTTTTATACAGAAAAAATTAATATTAATATTATTTATTCTACTAAATCTCAAAATTTAGATTTATCACAACATGTAATAAATTCTCAAAAAATATTAGTAGACTTAATAAAAGATAATATGTGTATAGATAAAGTTAATATAATATACAATGGAATAAAAGAATTGAAAAAGATATATGATAGTGGAATTTCTTCTTCTATTCAATTAAAAATAAAAAATATGATTTCAGATACATATATAGATGATAATAATGAGGCTTGCATAATTTTAAGTACAATAGATGATTATTATGATTTTTTAGTTTCAGAAGATAATGAATTAAAAGAGTATCTTTTTGAAGCTAATATTAGAGATTTTCAAAATAAGGATAATGACGTAAATAATGAGATTTTAAAAACATTAGATAAGAAAGAAAGTGTGGATTTTTGGTGGTTAAATAATGGAATAACTATATTAGTTGAACAATTAGAAATAAAACCAAAATCATTAATATTAACAATGCCCAGAATTGTTAATGGATTACAGACAAGCTATTGTATATTTGAAAACAAAAAAGATATTCCCCCTCTTTTTAAGGAAGCAGATGAAAGAAGCGTTTTAATAAAAGTAATAAAAACTGCGGATGAAAAAATAATGGAGAATATTATTTTTGCAACTAATAATCAAACTCCTATAAATACAGCAGATTTAATAGCGAATGATCCAATTCAAAAAAATATAGAAGAATATTTTAAAAACAAAGGTTATTTTTACGAACGAAGAAATAATTTTTACAGTAGAAAAAGAGAATTTGCATCCGATAAAATTGTAAGTAAGTCAACACTATTTCAATGTGCAATGGCTATTATTGATAAGTCTCCAAGTATAGCAAGAAATAGTCCTAAAACAATTATATATGGAAATAATTATACATCTTTATTTAATGAAAATATAAATATTGAGATATATTACAATATTTATAAAATATATGAAATGTTATTAAACTTTATAAAAAACATTTCAAAAAGTGAAGACTCTTTAAATAAAAAATATGGTACATCGATAGTAAGTTTTAAATTGCATTTGTTGCTGATTAGCATAATTGTAATTTTGAATAAAAACGATTATAATATAGAAGAACTAATAAAAATTAATTTAAATATTAAAGAAGAAGTTTTTATAAAAGCTTTAGATATATTAGAAAAAATACTTGCTCAAAGTACTGAAATAAACAAATTATACTATGCAAAAACTAGACAAATAGATGAAGATATAAAAAACTATAAATATTATTAAAGAAAAAAGAGAACTGTTATTAGAAATTTGCTATTTTTAAACCAATAAAATAATCTCCCAGCAGGCAAAATGGGTTTTAAGGAGAAGTTTCTAAACAGCAAAAATGGTGTTGAAGCGCCAAACATGCGAATTTTAGGCATTAAAAAATGCTCTTGAAAATTCGTTAATAAAATTTCAAAAAGGGCGCTGACAAATAGCTAAATATACGTTATACCATGATTAATAATCGATTATTAAATTATTAAAATCGGAGGTGGTATAACATAAGTAGATTTACAGATAAAAGAGATTTAGTAGGTTGGCTTTTAGATTATATGAAACAATACAATATTTCTAATAGACATAAAGAACAAATCTATCATATAGTTCTTAAATTACCCAAGAAAACTGATTTACAAAAAGAACGATTTATAAGATATTATGGATTAAAACCGACACAATTTAAAAGAGAAACATTATCTGCAATTTCAAGAGAACAGCATTGTAATCCAAATGCTGTAAGAAATTCAGTTATTTCTATAAGAATTGCAATGATTCGTGTTTCAGATGAAGAGTTTTCTATATTAGAAAACATTTATAGAAAATATCATAAGTAATCAAATGGTTTGTTAATAATATTATTACAAGAAGAAGTAAGGAATTTAGTATTTTTATTAATTTTCTTACTTCTTTAAATTTTAAATAATTTTATTGTATAAATTAATCAAAAATTGTTGAAAAAATTTACAAAATATGGTATAAAATAAACAGTTATCTCATTTTAAAAATTTATTTCAGAATTGTTTATATTCTAAATTTTTTATGTTCTATTATTTCTATTGATATTAGAATTGAAAAATTTCCAGTATTATAATATTATAATGTAAAGTAATTATGAAAAACAAATTGTTGGTAAGGGGAAAAATGAATAATAAAGAGGATATGAAAGAGAAAAACTTAAAACAAATAGGAATAATAGTAGTTTTAATAATATTATTAGCTTTAATTGGATATGCAATATTTCCAAATCAAGAAGAATTACCAAACAATATATCGACTGAAAATACACAAACAAATATAGTAAATAATATTTATACTAACGTTAGTATAAATGACATTCCGGAATATTCTGGACAAATAGTTATTGACATTAATAATAATGTGCCTTACTTTGAAGATACAGATATAACTACAGAAAATTTTGAATATTATTCACAACTTGATGAATTTGAGAGAGCAGGTGTAGCTTTTGCAAATATATGTAAACATACAATGCCACCAGAAGGAACAGAAAGGGGAAGTCTTTCATATAAGCCTACTGGTTGGGTTCAATATTTATATGGAGAAAATAACCGCTATCATTTATATGAGAGATGTCATCTAATTGCATGGCAATTAGGAAATGAAAATAATAACAGACAAAATCTAATTACAGGCACGGTACAGATGAATGATGCTATGGTGGAATATGAAAATATAGTTGCAAATTGGATTAAACAAAAAAATGAGCAAGGTAAGGATTATCATGTTTTATATAGAGTAACGCCAATTTATGATGGCGAAAATGAGTTGGCAACTGGTGTAGAAATAGAAGCAAAGTCTGTTGAAGAAGATGGAGTGTCTTTTAATAAATTTATATATAATGTACAAGACAATTTTGAAATTGATTATAGAACAGGAGAGGCTAAATTATTAGAATAGATAGGAGGAATAATTTGAATTTAGGTTTAGATACAATAATAGAAAAATTAGAACAAAATGATTTTATAAAAAATTTTATGAATGAATTAAGTGAAGCATTAGAAAAATTTAATAACGAAAATGAATTAAAAGGTGAAAAAATGGAAGATACAAAACTAACTCAAGAAGAAGATATGGAATTTTACAGAAAAAAATGGGACTTTTTAGAAAACTATTTTAATAAGGAATTATCAGACTTAAGTAAAGGCGAAATATTTATTGTTACAAATAAGTATGAAAATGATTACGAATATCATAGATATAAAGTAACTCAATATAAAAATAATAAAGAATGTAAATATATTGCTTTTGAAAAAGACTTGCCAGAAAATGTGAAATTAGGAGATGTTGTTAGAAAAGTCGATGGAAAATATATTTATGATGAACAAGCAACGAAATATGTTACTGATTCTATAAATAAAATCAAAGAAGATATTATAAATAAACGCTGAAATATTGGTAAAAAGAAAATTAATATATAGTGTAATAGACCAAAAACTGAATAATATACCGAAGTGGGAACTCTGTACTTTCTCTGCATATTTTTCTTATTTGCAGAGGACTAGAAAACTTGTTTTTCTATGTGTTTGAGAGATACACTCTGTTTCTATTTCCTGCCCTTTAGAATAAAAATAAAATTTATTTTAAATGTTCGACATTTCAAAAATAAAAATTTTTAAATGGGTCTTGACAAAATATGAAAAGAAAGTGTGATGACAGAGGCGTTACACGGATAGATTAATTAAGAAAAAGTGTTAGCAAAAAGTTGCTTAAGATAACACCTAATAGTGTGAAAACATTATTGGGTGTCTTTTTTTATGCTTTTTTAACCAGTACTATTTTCAAACACACTTATTTTAAGTGTCATATCAAGCCATTTTCTTTAATATTCTGTATTAGATATTTAATTTGGAGATGATGCGAGTATGTGTAAAGATAACAAACAAACAAAATGTAAGCAACTAGAATTTAATACATATTGCATATTTACAGAAGAAAAAAAGGATGTGAAACAAACAATAGGATTAATTTTTAAAGACTATTTAGAAAATATAAAGAAAAATACTAAGTAATTATTACATATTATTGCAAAATAATTTTGAGCACGTTACAATTGAATTGTAGATGATTACAGATAGGAGGGTAAATGCTAGATTTAAAAAGCCAGAACTTTAAAGTTGGAATGTATATCAGATTATCTAGAGAAGATGGCGACAAGCAAGAAAGTGAAAGTATCGGTAATCAAAGAAATATTTTGCAAAGATATGTAAAGGAGAATGATTTATGTTTTGTAAAAGAATATGT
>CALXZU010000058.1 GCA_944393325.1 uncultured Clostridia bacterium | reverse complement strand
GTCTTTAGTCCAAACCTAGAAATAGCGATGGATATTGGCCGAGAACAACGACCATTAAAGAAAAGGGTTGCCTAAAATATTTTAGGTGGAAACTTAAAAACAACGTCTTTATAAAGAACTTAGCACTATTTAATTAAAATAGTGCTAGGGACGGAAATTCTAATTTCCGTTTTGTTCTTAAAGAATTCTGTATGATGAAACAAAACAATGATAGATTTTACAATGATTATGATTGTTTAAATTGTAAATTAATTAAAAAATATAATATAAAATTAATGCATAATATAGAAAAATATATGTATATAAAAGAAAATAACAATAAACCTAAATATTTAAAAGAAGACAAAGTTGTAAGCTTTATTGATCAAATTTCAAATATTGATTTAGGAGAAAAAATAGAAATCATAAAAGAAAAAGGAATGGAAGGATTGGTTTAAAATGGATACAAGTATAAATTTTGCAGGAATAAAGATGAAAAATCCAGTAACAGTTGCTGCTGGAACTTTTGGATATGGAAGAGAATATAGCAATTTTTTTGATCTAAATTTACTTCGGAGGGATAATAACAAAAGGAACATCTATGAAAGCAAAAAGTGGAAATAAACCACCTCGAATTTGTGAAACTCCAAGTGGAATGCTAAGCAGCATTGGTTTTCAAAATCAAGGAATAGAATATTTTATAGAAACTGAACTTCCTTTTTTAGAAAAATTTGATACAGCAATTATTGTAAATGTTTGTGAAAATAAAGTAGAAGATTATATAGAAATTTGCAAAATATTGAATACACTTCCAATAGATGGAGTAGAACTAAATTTAGCATCTCCTAATATAGAAAATAAAGGACTACCATTTGCAAGTTCATATGAAGAAGTAAAAAAAATAACAGCTAATGTAAGAGAAGTATTAAATAAGCCATTAATTATAAAATTAACACCTAATGTATCAAATATATCTAAAATAGCAAAAGGAGCAGAAGAGGCAGGAGCGGATGGAGTTTCTTTGATAAATACAATTCTCGGAATGAAAATAGATATAGAAAAAAGAAGACCTCTACTTGCAAATAATACTGGAGGTTTATCAGGGCCTGCAATAAGACCAATTGCTGTTAGGATGGTATATGAGGTAGCAAAAACTTTAAAAATTCCTGTTTTAGGAATGGGAGGAATTGCAAGTTATGAGGATGCAATAGAATTCATGCTTGTAGGAGCAAATGCGATTTCAATAGGTTCTGCAAATTTTGCTAATCCTTATACTAGTATAGAAGTAATAAAAGGAATAGAAAGTTATATGAGAAAATATAATATAGAAAATATAAATGAGATAATTGGACAAGTAATATTAAACTAAATAATATTAATTATAATAGTATAAATTGCCCATATAGAAAAATATACAATAATATACCACCATTTTGGATAAAAAAAGTTAAAATAGTTTTTGTTTAAAATGGTATTTATTATATATAATAAATTTAATAAAAGTAAATATGTAATTAAGACAAATAGAAATGGATTATATAAAAATGAAGTTATGAAGTTTCCTTGTATAAAATTGACAATACACCTAGTAGATCCGCAACCAGGGCAAATGAAACCATAATTTTTTAACCAATAACATGAAGGCATAAAATTTATAAAAGAAGATTTTACAAAAATAAATATTATAATTAGTGAAATTATAATACATAATTCAACAAATATTAATTTAGAATATTTCTTTTTTAAAAATGATTTCATACTTTTTACTCCATAAATAATATGAAAATAAATCGCAGACAAAATAAGTTGCGATTTATTTTTTGTATAATTACATTAAAGAAGATGTAATTGCAGTACCTAAAGAAAGTACACCTAATAATGCTAATGCCCACAATGCAATTGTTATAATTCCTAAAACTAAACCAGCAATTCCCATTCCTCTTCCGCCTTTTTTCATTCCGATAATACCAAAGATAATAGCTAGGATTGCACAAGGTACAGAAATGTAAACAATACAAGATAAAACAAGAGAAACTATACCTAGTACCATAGATGCTATGCTAAGTCCTTTACTTTCAGTATTGTTTTCATTCATTTTAAATCACCCCTTTATTTCAAAAATATTATATATATATTGTGACATTATTCTACAAAAATGTCAATAAAAATCACAAAATTGTGAAATTTAGAAACGATAGGAAAAAACATAGCAATATTAACTAAATAAATTAACAAGTGCTTAATTATACTTATAATGTTAGAAGAAGGTTACTAGTAACATATGTCCTTTAGAGAAAGGAAGCGAAGAGAATTACAGTAATCATTCAAGAAAATTTGTATTTAACGGAAAAATCTCATGATTAAGAGCCCAGAAGGATAGTTCTTTCCGGGTCTATTTTTAAATTTTTTCAATTCTAATACCTAAAACTCCATATTTACTTTGTTCTTCTGTAGTATAAAATTCTTGTAAAACATCTAAAAGTTCTTCTTTTGACATTGATTTATCTGCTAAAATATTTATATCAAAATCTTTGAATAGATCAGAAAAAGAACTATATCTAAGTAAACCACAAACTTTAACTTTTAATTTATCATTTAAAGCAGGAAGTTTTAGAAATTCTATTTCATCTCCTAAATTAATAGCTTTTCTCTTTTCATCATATAAACGTAATTCTATTCTCTTAGTTCCGTTTTCTATATAATCAAAAAATCTTTCTTGTAATTTTAATTGATGTAACATAAATAACTCCTCCTTTATTATTTTACATAATTAAATCATAAATAAGGCAAATAGTCTACAACTTTGTTATGAAAAAATTTATTTACTATTTTTTTCGACTTAATTCACAAAAAACAGTTGTATAAAAATTACTATTTTGATATAATCTAAGAAATTAAATAATAAACTCTATATAGGGAGGAATATAATGGAAAAAGAAAATAAGAATTGTAAATGTGAAAAAAGAGATTTGTTTTTAGAAAAATTATTTCAAGAATATTTACCAGTAAAAGATAATTTGATTCAAATGTTAAATGAAGTTCAAGAACACTATGGTTATGTACCAATGCATGTACAAAAAGAATTATCAGAGTTTTTAAATGTGCCTATGGCAGAAATATATGGAGTTGTTACTTTTTATTCAAGATTTTCGTTAGAACCACAAGGAAAATATAAAATATCAGTATGTTTGGGAACAGCATGCTTTGTAAAAGGTTCTCAAAAAATAATGGATAGATTAACAGATAGACTAAAAATAAAAGAAGGAGAAACAACCAAAGATGGCTTGTTTACTATAGAACAAACAAGATGTGTTGGAGCTTGTGGTTTAGCACCAGTATTTACTGTAAATGGTGAAGTATATGGTAGGGCAAGTGTTCAAAAACTAGACCAAGTTTTAGATGAATTAATAGAGAAAGAAAAACAAGCAAAATAGGAGGTAAATATGAAAACTTTAGAAGAACTTCATAAAATAAGTGAAGAAAAAAGAAAAGAATTAGATTTAAGAGTAAATACCAAAGCAGACACAAGAGAAAAACATATTTTAGTATGTCAAGGAACTGGTTGTACATCTTCTAAATCACCAGAAATATTAGAAAATTTTAGAAAAATATTGAAAGAGAAAAATATAGAAAATGTAAGAGTAATTAAAACTGGATGTTTTGGTTTATGTGCAAAAGGTCCAATTGTTATAATTAGACCAGAAGATACTTTTTATGCAAATGTAACACCAGAAGACTGTGAAGAAATAATAGACACACACATAGTAAAAGGTGAGTTTGTAGAAAGACTACTTTGTAAAGATATAGACGGAAAAGTAGTAAATTCATTAGATGAATTAAATTTCTATAAAAAACAAAAAAGAATAGCATTAAAAAATTGTGGTGTGATTAATCCAGAAGATATTGATGAATATTTAGCATTTGATGGATATAAGGCTTTAGAAAAAGTTATAACTACTATGAAGCCAGAAGAAGTAATAGATGTTGTTTCAAAATCAGGACTTCGTGGTAGAGGTGGAGCAGGTTTTCCAACAGGTAAGAAATGGGAATTAACTAAAGCAAATGAAGCAGACCAAAAGTATGTAGTATGTAATGCAGACGAAGGAGATCCAGGAGCTTTTATGGATAGAAGTATATTAGAAGGAGATCCACATGCGGTTTTAGAAGCAATGGAAATTGCAGGATATACGATTGGAGCAAACAAAGGATTTATATATGTAAGAGCAGAATATCCAATAGCTGTTAAAAGATTAAAAATTGCAATTAAACAGGCAAGAGAATATGGAATACTTGGTAAAAATATATTCGGAACAGGTTTTGATTTTGATATAGAAATAAGATTAGGAGCAGGAGCTTTTGTATGTGGTGAAGAAACAGCACTATTAGAATCAATAGAAGGAAAACGTGGTCAACCAAGAGTAAAACCACCATATCCAGCTACATCAGGTTTATGGGGTAAGCCAACACTTATAAATAATGTAGAAACATATGCAAATATAGCTCAAATTATATTAAAAGGTTCAGACTGGTATTCATCTATAGGAACAGAAAAATCAAAAGGAACAAAAGTATTTGCATTAGGTGGAAATGTAAATAATATTGGTTTAGTAGAAGTACCAATGGGAACAACATTAAGAGAAATAGTATATGATATAGGTGGAGGAATACCAAATGGAAGAGACTTTAAAGCAGCACAAACTGGAGGACCTTCTGGAGGTTGTATTCCAAGACAACATTTAGATACACCAATAGATTATGAATCATTAAAAGAAATAGGTTCTATGATGGGTTCAGGTGGCTTAATTGTAATGGATGATACTAAATGTATGGTATCACTTGCAAAATTCTATTTAGAATTTACAGTAAGTGAGAGTTGTGGAAAATGTACTCCTTGTAGAATAGGAACAAAAAGGATGCTTGAGATATTAGAAAAACTTTGTAATGGAGAAGGAGAAGAATCAGATATATATAGATTAGAGACATTAGCAAAAAATATCCAAAAAGCAAGCATATGTGGTTTGGGTCAAAGTGCACCTAACCCAGTAATAAGTACATTAAACTATTTTAGAGAAGAATTTAAAGAACATGCAATAGATAAAGCATGTAGAACACAAGAGTGTAAGGCTTTAGCAAAAATAGGAATAGATGAAGAAAAATGTAAAGGTTGTGGACTATGTCAAAAACATTGTCCTGTAGATGCAATAAAAGGTGAAGGAAGAGAGAAAAGAAGAATAGATCCTAACCTTTGTATAAAATGTGGTACTTGTATTGCAACTTGCCCATTTCACGCAATAAGTTAAAAATAGGGAGGAAAAATAATGGAAGAAAAAATGATTACATTAACAATAGATGGAGAAACTGTAAGAGCAAAAGAAGGGACAACAATTCTTGAAGCTGCAAAACAAGCCGGAATAGATATCCCAACATTATGTTTTCTAAAAGACATAAATGAAATGGGAGACTGTAGAATGTGTATTGTTGAAGTAGAGGGAAGACGTGGTTTTGCAACATCATGTATTCAAACAGTAGAAGAAGGTATGGTGGTACATACTCATACACCTAATGTATTAGAAGCAAGAAGAACAGTTTTAGATTTAATAATATCAAATCACGCAAAAGATTGTTTAACTTGTACTCGCTCAGGAAACTGTGAATTACAAACCTTAGCTACTAAGTTTAATGTTTTACACGTAGAATACCCAGGAGAGATGACAAAACACAAAATAGATGATAAATCACCAGCATTAGTTAGAGATTTTAATAAATGTATATTATGTAGAAGATGTGTTGCTACTTGTAAAAACGTACAAGGAATAGGAGCAATAGACTGTATAAATAGAGGTTTTGAATCTTGTATATCAACAGTTGGAGATCATAGCTTAAATGATGTAAACTGTACATTTTGTGGGCAATGTATAGAGGCTTGTCCTACAGGAGCACTTCATGAAAAAGAAACAATAAAAGAAGCATGGGCAAAATTAAAAGACCCAGATACATTTGTAATTGCACAAACAGCACCTTCAATTAGAGTAGCTTTAGGTGAAGAATTTGGAATGGATATTGGAACAAATGTAGAAGGAAAAATGGTAACAGCTCTAAAAAGGATGGGATTTAATAAAGTATTTGATACAAATACAGGAGCAGATTTTACAATAATGGAAGAAGCAACAGAATTTGTAGAAAGATTTAAAGAAAATTCCGAACTTCCAATGTTTACATCTTGTTGCCCAGGATGGGTACGTTATATAGAAGAAAATTATCCAGAATTATTACCACATTTATCAAGCTGTAAATCACCACATCAAATGTTCGGAGCAATTTTAAAATCATATTATGCTGAAAAAGAAGGAATAGATCCAAGTAAAATATATGTAATATCAATAATGCCTTGTGTTGCTAAAAAATTTGAAGCAATACGTCCAGAAATGCAAAATGATGGATTTTACGATGTAGATAATGTAATTACAACACGTGAATTATCAAGGATGATTAAACAAGCAAATATTGAATTTACAAAGCTAGAAGATGGAGAATTTGATAACCCAATGGGAGAAGCAACAGGAGCAGCTGCAATATTTGGAACTACAGGAGGAGTAATGGAAGCAGCACTAAGAACAGCTGGAGATATTTTAACAGGAGAGAGTTTAGAAAAAATAGAATTTGAAGCAGTAAGAGGTGGAAAAGGAATTAAGAAAGCAACTGTAAATATAGCAGGAAAAGAAATAAAAGTAGTTGCAGCAAGTGGTCTAAAAAATGCAAGAGAAATATTAGAAGAAGTAAAATCTGGGAAGGCAGATTATCAATTTGTAGAAATAATGGCTTGCCCAGGAGGATGCATAATGGGTGGAGGCCAACCAATAAAAAGTGCTAAAACACGTTCAGAAATAGATGTAAGAAAATTACGTGCAAATGCATTATATACAATAGATGAAAAATCTACAATTAGAAAGTCTCATGAAAACCCAATACTTCAAAAAATATACAAAGACTATTTAGGAAAACCAGGGGGAGAGTTAGCACACAAATTATTACATACACATTATGAAGAAAGAGAAAAATATAATTTTGAGACATAAAGAGTCTAAGAATTTTAAAAAGTAGCCATATTTATGGATGGCTACTTTTAAACATCTAATTAATAGATGTTTAGTTGAGGCATTTTGTAATGTAAGAAAATGGAACGGCTATTGTAAACTTCCTTTTTGTATTAGGATATGGTTCAACACACCATCCAAGTTCTTCTAACTTTTCAATAGTATCAGACGTAACATCTTGAGGAAGGGTTATTTCAAATCTTGCATTTTCCTTCATCTCAATTATGCTTTTAAGCTGGTCATGAGATAGGGAATATACTTGTGAAACAACACATTCCTTGCAAATATTAAGCTGAGACATTGAACGTTTATTAGCTAAACTAACAAGTAATTCAGCTACTTTTTTTGCTTTTAACATTACTACCTCCAAACGGTATGTATTTATAACATGATATAATTGTAACATCTTTTTTAAGAAAATACAATAAAAAGGAGTATCATAGCCTTAAACACAAAAATATAAAAAAGAAATTTCCGCTTCCTTTAAGTTGTTTTAGAAAGCGGAAATTACCGTAACTTTTAAATTTCAAATGTTTTATTCCCATTCTATTGTTGCTGGAGGTTTTGATGTTATATCATATACTACTCTATTTACATGTTCTACTTCATTTACAATTCTACTTGATACTTTTTCTAATATATCATATGGTATTTTTGACCAAACACCAGTCATAAAATCAGTTGTTTCTACTGCACGAAGTGCAACTGTGTAATCATAAGTTCTTTCATCTCCCATAACACCAACAGATTTTAGATTTGTTAATACTGCAAAATATTGATTTATTGATTTGTGTAAGCCAGCTTTTGCAATTTCTTCTCTAAATATACTATCCGCTTCTTTTAAAATATCTAATTTATTTTCTGTGATATTTCCAATAATACGAATAGCAAGGCCTGGTCCTGGGAAAGGTTGTCTATAAACTAAGTTTTCTGGTATTCCTAATTCTAAACCTGTTTTTCTAACCTCATCTTTAAATAAATCACGTAAAGGTTCTACGATTTCTTTAAAATCAACGTAGTCAGGTAAACCTCCAACATTATGATGGCTTTTTATTACAGCTGATTTTCCGAAGTCCACTTTCAATTACATCTGGATAAATAGTTCCTTGAACTAAATAGTCTACTGTTCCGATTTTTTTAGCTTCTTCTTCAAATACACGAATAAACTCTTCACCTATAATTTTTCTTTTTTTCTCAGGGTCTGTTACACCATCTAATTTTTGTAAAAATCTATCTTTACAATTAACACGTATTAAATTTATATCAAATTGTTTCTTAAAGACTTCTTCAACTTCATCACCTTCATTTTTTCTAAGCAAACCGTGGTCTACAAAAATGCAGGTTAAGTTTTTACCAATTGCTTTATGTAATAAAACTGCTGCAACAGATGAATCAACTCCTCCTGATAATGCACATAATGCTTTTTTATCTCCTATTTTTTCTTTTAGGGTTTTAATCTTTTCCTTAGCAAATGAGGATATTTTCCAATCTCCTGAACATTTACATATTTCATATAAAAAGTTTTTAATTACATTTATACCATTTTCAGAGTGAACAACTTCTGGGTGAAATTGTATTCCATAAAAGTTTTTATCTTTGTTTTCCATTCCTGCATTTGGACAAGATGGGGTAGATGCTATATTTGTAAAACCAGAAGGCAATTCTTTTACAAAATCAGTATGGCTCATTAAGAAATTGTTAGTTGTTTCAAAACCTTTAAATAATAAAGATTTATTATTAATAGTGACATTAGTTACACCATATTCTCTTTTATCTGCTTTTTCAACAGTTCCTCCTAATGTTACAGTCATTAATTGCATACCATAACAAATTCCAAGTATAGGGATTCCTAAATCAAATATTTTACTATCACATTTAGGGCTATCATTTCCAAACACACTTGCAGGTCCTCCTGTAAATATTATTCCTTTTGGATTTTTTTCTTTTATTTTATCAATAGAAATATCAAAAGGAACTACTTCAGAATAAACATTACATTCTCTTACTCTTCTTGCTATTAATTGATTATATTGTCCTCCAAAGTCCAAAATTAAAATTAATTCGTTTTTCATATTAACCTCCAATTTTTTT
>CALXZU010000057.1 GCA_944393325.1 uncultured Clostridia bacterium | reverse complement strand
GCAGTAGAGACAGGACAGGTAAGAATATACTTTACATTAGGATTTACAGTATTAATTACAATAGCAGGAGGAATATTATTAATTAAAAAATATATATTATAAAATGAAAAAGGATATTTTAAGAGATTTAATCTCTAAAATGTCCTTTGATATTTTATGTGAGAAATTATTTTGGTAAAATGTTCAAAATACTTGAAAACTGGAAAAAAATATGATAAAATAATTATGTTTTGAAAAATAAACGTCTCTACTTACAGAAAATGTAGGTTATAAATCCAAAGGGAGGTGAAAATAATGAACAAATACGAAAGTGTTGTCATTGTTAATCCAAATGTAGATGAAGAAGGTCTAAAGGCTTTAGAGGAAAAATTTACAGGATTAATTAATGAAAATGGTAAAGTAGAAACAGTTGATAGTATGGGAAAAAGAAAATTAGCTTATGAAATCAAGAAATTTACAGAAGGTACATACTTAGTATTCAACTTTGAAGCTAAACCAGAATTTATCACAGAACTTGAAAGAGTTTACAGAATTACAGATGAAGTTCTAAAATACATGACTATTGACAAAGAATAGTTAAAAAGAAAAATAGGAACCTAATAAAAATTAGGAAAGGTGATAATATATGAACAAAGTTATTTTAATGGGAAGATTAACAAGAGATCCAGAAGTAAGATATACACAAACAAATAATACACTAGTTGCATCTTTTAGTTTAGCAGTAAATAGAAGATTTGTTAGACAAGGAGAAGAAAGACAAGCAGATTTTATAAATATTGTTGCTTGGAGTAAACTAGGTGAATTTTGTAGTAAATATTTTAGAAAAGGACAACAAGTAGGTATAATCGGAAGAATTCAAACAAGAACATGGGATGATGACCAAGGTGTTAAACACTATGTTACAGAAGTAGTTGCAGAAGAAGCTTATTTTGCAGATAGCAAAAGAGAACAAGATGCAGTAAATTCTACTTTTGAAAATACATTTGGAAGCACCGAACCAGGAAATATGGGGTCTGACTTCGAAATGTCTTCAGGTGATGACCTACCATTCTAGTATAATTAGGAGGGAATAATAAAATGTCAGATAAAAAACAAAATAAAAGAAATAAAAACTATGATGATGACTACAATCCAAGATTTAGAAAACAAAGAAAAAAGGTATGTCTATTATGTAGTGATAAAAACTTTGTATTAGACTATAAAAATCCTGAACAATTAAGAAAATTCATTAATGATAAAGGAAAAATATTACCAAGAAGAACAACAGGAGCTTGTAGTAAACATCAAAGAGATATAACAAAAGCAGTAAAAAGAGCAAGACAAATTGCAATTTTACCATACACACAAAATTAGGGATTAAAATGAAAATAGCTGTAACCTTTATATATCAAAGGAAACAGCTATTTTTGCTATCTATAAAATTAGAGCTTTAATGCAATATTTTGTGTACTTTTCATTACTTCGTTTTCTTTATATTTATTGTTATATAAGGGATTCAAAGAAGCAATTTATATTAACAGAGTTAAAAATATTTAATTTATTAAAGAAAAAGATTAAGATTGACAATAAAAAAGTGAATAAAAATTTTCCTTTACATTTAAAATAGCATATGGTATAATTTTCTCATAATAACAAAAGAGGTGAATATTTTGAATCAAATATTAAGTGTAGAACCGCCAAAACCAAAAAAAGAAAAAAAGGAGAAAAAGCAAAAAAGGCAAAAAAAACAAAACTATAATTTCCAATATAGTAGTAATAAGAGTGGGCCTGTAGAAATAGAAAAAATAACAAAGATTTTCGCAATAGCACTTATCATTTTTGGAATAATAATGATAGGTAGTGGCTCATATTCAATGTTTCAGGAAACAAAAGTGGATACAACTGATGTAAAACCAACTATATCAGTACAAGAAATTTCAGAAACACAATTAAAAATACAAATAACCCATACAAGTACATTACAAAGAGCAACATATAATTGGACAGGGGAAGAACCAGTACAGCTTAATGCAGCAGGAAAAAGAAATGTAGAACAAATAATAGAAATTCCAACAGGAGAAAATACATTAAATATATATGCACTTGATGGAAATGGAAAAGAAACAAATTATTCAAAAATGTATACAAGACAAGGAGATATAAATATCGACTTTTCAGTAGATGGTGCAAATTTGATTGTATCAGCTTCAGGAGCTAATGAGTTATCATATATGACATATAGATGGGATGAAGAAGATGAACAAAGAGTAGATATAAACGCATTGGAAACAGAACAAACAATAGAAATACCACAAGGAGAACATACTATTACAGTTTCAGTTGTAGATGTAAATAATACAATGGAAACAAAAGACCAGAAGGTAAAAGGAATTATAAAACCAACTTTATCTATAGGAAGAACAGAAAATAATTTTGTAATAACAGCTTCAGATGAAGAAGGGCTTACGAGAATGGAAATAATAATAGATGGTAATAGTGATAATCCATATTTAATAGATTTAGAAAAAGCATATCCAAATATAGAGGATAGAAAACAATTTGAATATAGTGGATTTGAATTACATGATGGGGAAAATACAATGGAAGTAACAGTTTATAACGAAAGTGGAGCAAGTGAATCAAATGCAGTATTAGTAAATAAATAAAATAGGGCCTCTTACATAAGGGTAGGAGGCCAAAAAAGAAGGAAAAACATGGCTGAAAAATTTTTTGAAATTTTAACATATTTTTTAATATATTCCTTTTTAGGATGGGTTATAGAATCAATATTTAGGTCTATAATCGAAAAGAAGATAATAAATACAGGTTTTCTAAAAGGACCAATTTGCCCAATATATGGAATTGGAGCACTTATAATGTCTTTTGTTTTAGATGGACTATCTAATAACTTAATTTGCTTATTTGTTGCTTCAATGATTATATTAACAATATGGGAATACATAGTAGGTGTATTTTTAGAAAAAACCTTTCATACAAAATATTGGGATTATTCAGATCATAAAATAAATTTCCAAGGAAGGATATGTTTAACAAATTCAATATATTGGGGAATATTAGGAGTTGTATTTGTAAAATATATTCATCCATTTATGCAAGAAATTATAGAAAAAGTAAACATAGATGTATTACATTTTGTAGTAACAATAACAAGCATAGTATTTGTTGTAGATGTAATAACAAGTATTGTAAAAGTAAAAAATATTAAACCTGCATTAGAAAGAATAGAAGAATTAAATAATGAAATAAAAGAGAAATTAGCAGAAATAAAATCAATTAGAAACGAAAAAAGTACAGAAAAATCAGATATAGCTGATAATATACAAAAAATAATAGATGAATTAAATGAAAAAAGAAATAATATAATTTTACGTTTATATAGAAATATATATAGATTAAAAAAAGCATTTCCAGCTATAGATACTGAAGAAATTAGAGAAATATTAAATAGAAAAATAGAATTAAAAAATTTAATTAGAAATAAAAATGATAAAAAATAGAAAAAACTTGAAAAATGTAGATATCTATGTATATAATAAAGCTAAATAAAGTAAAGGGGTAATAAAATGGTACAAGAAATATATATTATAGATGACGATGATTCTTCGATTGTAATATTTAGAGAATTATTTAGAAATGATCCTGAGTATAAATTTATAAGTGTAAAAACAGGGCAAATAGATTTAGCACTAAAAAATATACCATCTTTAATCGTAATAAATGAAGATGCTATAAATAGAGATGTAATAGATTTATGTAGAAAAATTAGAAAAGACGAAGATAATAATATAACACCAGTAATTGTTGTTTCTTCCAAAGGAAGTAAAGAACATAGAGTAAGAATTTTAAGAGAATCGGTGGAATATTTTATAAAGAAACCAGTTGATGAACAATACTTGTATTATACAGTAAAAAACCTAAATAGACTTTTATCAAGTAATAGAAGAGTAAGTCCATTAACAGGACTTCCAGGAAATGTACAGATACATGCAGAATTAAAGAAAAGAATAGGAAGAGGAGAGCCTTTTTCAGTATTATATTTGGACTTAGATAATTTTAAAGCATATAATGATGTATATGGTTTCTTAAAAGGTGATCAAATAATAGAATTTACAGCAGACACTATAGTAAATTCTGTTCATAGTAATGAATTAGAAAATACATTTGTAGGCCATATCGGAGGAGATGATTTTGTAGCAATTGTTCCAGGTACTAATTGTGAAAAATTATGTCAAAATATACTTTCATATTTTGATAATAATGTATCAAAATATTTTACAGATGAAGATATGGAAAGAGGTTATATAGAAGTAGCAAATAGGAAAGGTATAATAGAACAATTTCCACTTACATCTTTATCAATAGGTGTTGTTGTTGCAGACAAAGGCAGATTTCATAACATATTGGAAATAGGAGAGATAGGCGCACAAGTAAAACATGCAGCTAAATCTGTTATGGGTAGTAGTTATGCAATAGATAAAAGAAGATAAAACAAATAAAAGATTTTAGTAGAAAACTAAAGTCTTTTATTTTTTGGTTCTAAAATAGGAAAGACCTTCATAAAATAGTATAAGAAAAAGTTTAGGAGGTCTTTTTATGGACAAGGTTGATTTGTTAGAAGGGGTGCAAGAATTAACATTATATACAGGAACATTTGGAAGAAAAAAATGTACATGTTCATGTATTGGATGTACACAAGAAAGTTATGGAAAAAAACATAAAGATTATCAAGGAAAATTAGAAGATATAAAAATAATAATAAAAAAATTACCAAATCTAAAAAATGCATATATATTAGGTAATCCAGATGTATCAGTAGACACTTACTTTTGTAATAAAGTAGCAAAAGAATTTATAAAAGCGGGAAAGAAAGTAATGTTTTCAACATCAGGATATGATGGGTTAAATGTAGTAAAAAAACTAACAGAAGGAATAGAACCTGAAAATATAAATTATATAAGTTATAGTATAGATACGATTGATAATAAAAAATTACAATATTTAAAAGGAAATAAGGACATTACTATAGAAAAAATAGATGAAGCTATAAAATATTGTTTAGATAAAAAGATAATAGTAAAAATACAGCCAACAATATGGGAAATAAATGAAAATGATTATAAAGAAATTATTGATAAATATTCTAAGATGGGAATAGAGTGGTTTACATTTCATGCTGGGAGCTTTGAAAGTCTAAAAGGAAGGGAAATACCACTTAAGCATGTAAGGCCGAGAAAATGGATGGAAATTGTAAAAGAAATAAATAGAGAGGCTATGAGGAAAAATCTAAAAATAAAGGCACCAAAAATATTTTTAAATAATAAAGAATTTGAAGTTTATGAAAAAGAAAATAAAGTCTATTGTCAAAATGGAGGAAGAGGATTACAGATATGGATGCAAGAAGATGGACTAAAAGCAACATTTTGTCCGGTTTTATCAGAAGTAATGCCTGAATTTACATTTGATTTAGAAAAAGATGACCCTAAAATTTTAGATAATAAAAATAATAATTGTACAGTTTGCACAAAATGTTTAGATAATAATGTTAAAAATATGTCAGTAGGAAAAAAAGGAAAAGAGTTCTTATTAAAAGACCAGATATTACATAATGTATGTCGTTACTATTCAGAAAAAAGAAAATATGGATAGGAGATTTCTATGAGTAATACAAAAGATATTAATATAAAAGATGTTATTTCTATTGCTAAATTTCGTAACAAAAATATTAACAAAAACAAAATAGTAAGTGCATATGAATATGCATCTTTTATGCATAAAGATCAAAAGAGAAAATCAGGAGAAGCCTATATAATTCATCCATTAAATGTTGCATATATTTTAGCAGGACTAGGCTTAGATACAACAACAATATGTGCAGCAATACTTCATGATGTTGTTGAAGATACAGATGCTACTTATGAAGATATAAATAATAAGTTTGGAAAAGATGTAGCAGAATTAGTAGAGGGGGTTACAAAACTAAGTATTTTATTCAAAACAGTAGAAGAAAGGCAAGCAGAAAATTATAAAAAAATGTTTATAGCAATGGAAAAAGATATTAGAGTTATAATATTAAAACTGGCAGATAGGCTTCATAATGTAAGAACTTTAGAATATTTAAAAAGAGATAGGCAGATTGCAATAAGTAGAGAAACAATTGAATTATATGTGCCGATTGCACATAAACTTGGTATGTATGATATGAAAATGAAATTACAAGATGGAGCTTTTAAATATTTATATCCAGAAGATTATAAGAATATAAAAACAGAACTAAAAGAAAGATTATATGAAAATTTAACATATCTTGAAAAGACAAGAAAAAGAATTATTTTAGAGTTAAATAGACAAAGAATATTTGCAAATGTAAAAATAGAGACAAAGCATCTATTTAATATATATAAAAAGATTATTGAGAAAAATATAAAATTAAATGAAATAAAAGATTTATTCTCAATAAAAATAGTGACAAAAGGAAAAGCAGAGTGTTATAGAATTCTTGGTATTTTAAATACTATATATAATATAATTCCTGGGAGTTTTAAAGATTATATAGCAACTCCAAGAAACAATATGTATCAAGCTATTCATGAAATTTTACTTGGAGAAAATCGGAGTTATGTTTGAAGCTCAGATATGCAGTTGTAATATGGAAAAAGTTTCAAAATATGGTATTACAAATTATTTTGCATATATGATGTATGATCAAGCAAAAATAAAAGAAGCTATATTTGAAGAAAATTTATCAGGGATAAAAGATAGTTTGGAATTAGAAAAGTTAATAGAAAATCCAAAAAAATTTTTAGAAATTTTGAAAGATGAAATTTTAGACGATGAAGTTTATGTTTTTACTCCTAAAGGGGATATAAAAGTTCTTCCAAAAAATTCTACAGCAATAGATTTTGCATATAATATTCATGATAAAATAGGAAACCATATAAAAAGATGTATAATAAATAGTGTTCCTATGCCATTTATCACAAAATTGAAAAATGGTGATATTGTAGAAATAGAAACAGGAGAAAAAGAAACAAATTTCCAAGAAGAGTGGTTAAAAGAAGTAAAAACAGCAAAAGCGAAGACAAGGATGGTTAAGATTTTAAACACAAATAAGAAAGACATTATAAAAGAAAAAGTTTTTAAGATTATTGCAACAGATAGAAAAAACCTTGCTTTAGAAGTTACTGATATATTTACTAAAAATAAAATTAATATAGAAAATTTAGAAGCAAATGTAATAGAAAAAAGTGCTAATATAAAAGTTACTATACAAGCAAAAACTAATGATAATTTAGAAAGTATTGTAGAAAGATTAGAAAATATAAAAGATGTAAAGGCAGTAAGAATAGATATTTAAAAAATTAGATATATTTATCATTTAATATAAAACAATAAAAAATAGCATAAATAGGAAATGTAAGCATATACATATTATAAGAGAGGTATGTATATGCTTATTATTAGTGAGAAGAGAATAAGAATTATATTGAGTTTAATATTAATATCAGTTTTTACATTTGCTTGTAGTAATGTAAAAACTGAAAATAACGCTGTAAATAAAACAGTTGAAACAACTGCTACACCTGTATCAGGAAAAACTGTCGTTTTGGATGCACGGGCATCGGAGTTCCTGATGAAGGAGCGGAGAGCAAAGACGGAGTAACAGAAGCAGAAACCAATTTGAAAATAACTTTAAAATTACAAAAGTTATTAGAACAAAGCGGTTGTAATGTTATATTAACACGTTCTGATGAAAATGCTATATATGATTTAGATAAAAAAACATTAAGAGAAAAGAAAGTATCAGATATTAAAAATAGAGTTAAAATAGGAAATACATCATCAGCAGATATATATGTTTCAATTCATTTAAATAAGATACCACAAAGTCAGTATTATGGATGGCAATGTTTTTATAATACAAAAAATGATAAAAGCATAGAATTAGCTAAAAGTATCCAAGAAAAATTAAATGAAGCTATTCAAAAAGAAAACAATAGAGTTGCTATGAAATTAGACTCTATTTATATAATGAAAAATGTAGAGATACCAATTTCAGTTGTAGAATGTGGATTTTTATCAAATCCAGAAGAAGAAAAACAGCTTTTAGAAGATAATTACCAAGAAAAATTAGCTTGGGGAATTTATAATGGGATAATAGATTATTTTTTAAATAATTAAGTTATGCAAATTATATGCTTTTTAAAAACTATTATAGTAAAATATCATTATAAGTTAAGAAAGCGAGGTAATAAGAATGAAAAAATTACCATATGGAATAAGTAATTATGATGAACTAGTAGAAGGAAATTTTTTAAAATTTTATTCAAAAGTTTTCCTATCAAAAATTTATGCTATCAAATTATATTTTTAATACTGCTTTAATTAGTTTTTTATGTTATAATTTTAATAAACTAAATTTAACTTATATTATATCAATATCTTTTATAGTTAACTTAATAATGTGGATATTAATTGGAATTTTAAATATAGTATTATATAAATAAATTTAGTACAGAAAGGAATTATTATGATTTATATTACGGGTGATTGCCACAGTGATTTTTCACGATTTGATATTGATAAATTTCCCATACAAAATGAAATGACTAAAAATGATTATGTTATTATATGTGGTGATTTTGGAGGAATATGGAATTACTTAGTAGAGAGCACATATGAAAAATATTGGTTAGACTGGTTAAATGAAAGAAATTTTACTACTTTATTTGTAGATGGAAATCATGAAAATTTTACAAGATTATATAAATATCCAGTAGAAAAATGGCATGGTGGAAAAGTACATAAAATAAGAGATTCAGTAATACATTTAATGCGTGGAGAAATATTTGATATAGATAATAAAAAGTTTTTTACATTTGGAGGAGCTAAATCACATGACATACAAGATGGAATATTAAATTTAGATGAAGAAGAAAGAATATATACATATAGAAAAAGAGGAGCATTTTTTAGGATAAGAGATTATTCTTGGTGGGATTTAGAACTTCCAACTGAGGAAGAAATGCAAAACGGAATAAATAACTTAGAAAAAGTAAATTATAAAATAGATTACATTGTAACTCATTGTTGCCCTACAAATGTGCAAACTATACTTAGTGGTGGCTTCTATAAAAAGGATTATTTAACAGATTATTTGCAAGAGATTTCAGAAAAATGTGAATTTAAAAAATGGTATTTTGGTCATTATCATGAGAATAGACAAGTTAATTCACAGTTTGTTTTGCTTTATGAAGATATTGTACCATTGAAATACGAGAGTATATTTTAAATAAAAATGTCGCTTTTAAGCGATATTTTTTATATAATAGGAAAGTAACACAAACTGTTTTAAAATTAAGTAAAAAATAAAAATTTACTTCATATTACTTGC
>CALXZU010000056.1 GCA_944393325.1 uncultured Clostridia bacterium | reverse complement strand
TTAGAAGAAGCAACTAAAGAAAATACAGAAAGGATAGTTAGCTTAGAAGAGGCAACTAAAGAAAATACAGAAAGGATAGCTGGTTTAGAAGAAGCAACTAAGGAAAATACTAAATCAATATGTGAATTAAAAACTAGTGTAAGTGTATTGGAAGTTAAAGTATATGATTTAGAAAAAGCTACAAGAAAAAATACACAAGGCATTTATAAACTAGTAGAAAAAATAGAAAATAATAAACGTGGAATAGCTGATACAATAGATAGGATGGAGCAAAGTATATCAAAAATATTAGATAGAATGGATGAAAATTTTAATCAAATTTGTAAAGCTAATGTGAATAATGAAGCCCAACATGCAGAATTTAGAAAAATAATAAAAATATTAATAGAAAATGACTCAAAAATAGCAAAAAGAGTAGACTCATTAGAAAAATGGAAAAATAATATAGAAGGGGGACTATTTGCTGTTTAGAATTTATAGAATTTAAAAAAAAGCACTTGCAAAATTAAAAAAAGATGATATAATAGTTACATAAATGTAAAAAACTGTAACAAGGACAAGATAAATAATACAATATCTTTAAGAGAGCTAAACAATGTGGTGTAAGTTTAGTAAGTAAAAATTATTTATTATCACCTTAGTTTGTTGCTATACTGAAAATAAGTAAGTTAGCCGTAACCTTGCGTTAAAAGGAAATAAAGAGAGTAAATTATTATAAAGATAAATTGTTTACTAACTTAGGTGGTACCGCGGAGTTTTTTCGTCCTAAACAAGGAAGGAAAAACTCTTTTTTGATAGAAATTTTACAGTTTTTAGTTTTTATTTAAATATATTTAAAGGAGGAATTTTATGTATAAGAAAGTAGAACTTAAAGACGGTTTTGTCGGAATGGAAAGAAAAGTTTCTGAGATGTGGAAACAAAAAGACATTGTGAAGAAAAATTTTGCAATGAATGAAGGAAAAGAATATTTTACATTTTTTGATGGACCACCAACAGCAAATGGAACACCACATGTTGGTCATATCGAAACAAGAGTAATAAAAGACATAATTCCACGTTATAAAGTAATGAAAGGATATAAAGTAATTAGAAAAGCTGGTTGGGATACACATGGGCTTCCAGTTGAACTTGAAATTGAAAAATCTTTAGGAATTTCAGGAAAAGAACAGATAGAAGAATATGGAGTAGAAAAATTTGTTAAGAAATGTAAAGAAAGCGTATTTACTTATGTTCATATGTGGGAAGAAATGACAGATAAAGTTGGTTTCTGGTTAGATATGGAGCATCCATATGTAACATATCATAACGAATATATAGAATCAGTATGGTGGGCTTTAAAACAAATGTGGGAAAAAGGACTTTTATATGAAGGTCATAAAGTTATGCCATATTGTCCAAGATGTGGAACAGCTCTTTCTTCACATGAAGTTGCACAAGGCTATAAAGATGTAAAAGATTTAACTTGTATTGCTAAATTTAAAGTATTAGATAAAGAAAATACTTATATATTAGCATGGACAACAACACCATGGACATTACCATCAAATTTAGCTTTAACGGTAAATAAATCATATGAATATGCAGAAGTAAAAGCAAATGTTGGATCAGATGATGAACCACAATATGAAAACTATATTTTAGCAAAAGACTTAATTGATGAAGTTTTAAGAGAAACTCCTTATGAATTAGTAAAAACATTTAAAGGAGAAGAATTACTTGGAACAAAATATGAACCACTAATGCCTTTTGCAAAAGTGGACGGAAAAGCATTTGAAGTAATTCATGGAGATTTTGTTACATTAACAGAAGGTACTGGAGTAGTACATACTGCGCCAGCTTATGGTGAAGATGATAGCTTAGTTTGTAAACAAAATGGAATAGCATTTGTAAATTTAGTAGATAAATCAGGAAACTTTGTACCTGAAGTAGAGCCATGGGCAGGAAGATTTGTTAGAGACTGTAATGAGGATATCTGTAAATGGTTAAAGGAAAGAAATAAATTATTTAGTAAAGAAAAACATGTTCACTCTTATCCACATTGTTGGAGATGTGACACACCACTTCTTTATTATCCAAAAGAAAGTTGGTTTGTCGCAATGAGCAAATTAAGAGATGAGCTAGTTGAAAATAATAGTAAAGTAAACTGGTATCCAGAAACAATAAAAACAGGAAGATTTGGAAAATTCTTAGAGAATGTAATTGACTGGGGAATTTCAAGAGATAGATATTGGGGAACACCACTTCCAATATGGACATGTGAAGATGAGAACTGCGGGCATAGAGAATGTATTGGTTCAATAGAAGAGTTAAAAGAAAAAGCAATTGATTGTCCAGATGATATAGAACTTCATAAACCATATATAGATGATGTATATTTAAAATGTCCTAAATGTGGTAAGAAAATGAAAAGAGCTAAAGAAGTAATTGACTGTTGGTTTGACTCTGGCTCAATGCCTTTTGCACAATGGCATTATCCATTTGAAAATAAAGAAATATTTGATAATAACTTCCCAGCAGACTTTATTTCAGAAGCAGTAGATCAAACAAGAGGATGGTTCTACACATTAATGGCAATAGGAACAGCTTTATATGGAACTTCACCATTTAAAAACTGTATAGTATTAGGTCATGTACTAGATGAACATGGACAAAAAATGTCTAAATCAAAGAAAAATGGTGTAGATCCAATAACTTTATTGGATACAGTAGGAGCAGATGCAACAAGATGGCATTTTTATACAAGCAGTAGCCCTTGGCTTCCAAAGAGATTAGGAATTAAGAATGTACAAGAAACACAAAGAAGATTTTTAAGTACATTATGGAATGTATATTCATTCTATGTTTTATATGCAGAAATAGATGAATTTAATCCATTAAACCATAAAGATTATAAATTAACAAATGTAATGGATAAATGGATAATATCTAAATTAAATACTTTAGTAAAAGAAGTAGCAGAAAAATTAGATTCTTATGATATAACAGGAGCAGCATTATTAATAGAAGATTTTACAGATCAATTATCAAATTGGTATGTACGTAGAAATAGAGAAAGATTTTGGGCACAAGAACTAACAGATGAAAAAACAGGTGCATATGTAACATTATATAGAGTATTAATAACATTAATAAAAATAGCAGCACCATTTACACCATTTATGGCAGATGAAATTTATCAAAACTTAGTAGTAGGATTAGATAAAGATGCACCAGAGAGTGTTCATTTGTGCTTATGGCCAGAAGTAAACGAAACTGAAATAGATAAAAAATTGGAAAATGAAATGAGTTTAGCATATAAGATTGTAAAACTAGGAAGAAGTGCAAGAAATAGTGTAAATATTAAAAATAGACAACCATTATCAGAAATGCTAATTTCAATAGATACATTACCAAAATATTATGAAGACATTGTAAAAGATGAACTAAATGTTAAAAACATAGAATTTGGTGCAGAAATGAGTAAGTATGTAGACTTTGAAATAAAACCGAACTTACCAGTACTAGGAAAAGAATATGGAAAATTAATTCCAAAAATAAGAGAAGAAATTAGTAAATTAAATCAAATGAATTTAGCAAATAAGGTAAAAAACGGAGATACAGAATATATTGAAATTGATGATACTGAAATTGGACTAAACCAAGAAAATTTACTTGTTACAATGCAAGGAAAAGATGGTTTTGCATTTAGCGGTGAAGGAGAACTAGGAGTAGTATTAGAAACAACTATTACACAAGAATTGAAAGAAGAAGGATATGTACGCGAAGTATTATCAAAAGTACAAAATATGAGAAAAGAAAACGGATTTGAAGTATTAGATAGAATAAATCTTTATGTAGCAGGAACAGAAGAATTAGAAAAAGTAATAAGAAAAAATGAAGAACTAATAAAACATGATACTTTAGCAGAAAAAGTGGTTTATCATGAAGAAAGAGATAATTATGTGACAACAAACATAAATGGAGAAAAATTAGATATAGATGTAGAAGTTGTTAAATAAGTAATTTTTGGGGACGGGGCAAAAACGACCTCGTCTCTATTATTAATTTTTGTATTTTTCTATTGGATACTATAAAATATTTAATAAAAAAGGAATGTAAGTAAAAATGAAAAGTGAAAACAAACAAATATTTGATAAAGAAATTGATATAAATGAAGTTTTGAAATATTTTTATGAAATAAGCAAAATACCGAGAATGTCTGGAAAAGAAGAAAAAATTACAGATTATATAGAAGAGTTTGCGAAAGTCAGAAATTTAGAATATATAAGAGATAAATATAATAATATAATAATATTTAAAGAATCAACAAGAGAAAATAAAAATGATGAGAGTGTAATATTACAGTGTCACTTAGATATGGTTTGTGAAAAAGAAGAAAATAGTAATCATAATTTTGAAAAAGATGGTTTAGAAATATATATTGAGGATGACTATATAAAAGCAAAAAACACAACCTTAGGAGCAGACAACGGAATAGGGATAGCAATAATACTTGCAATATTAAGTTCAAGTGATGTTAATCATCCAAAAATAGAAGCGATATTTACGGTAGAAGAAGAAACAACAATGCTAGGAGCACAAAAAATAGATGTAAGTATGTTATCTGGAAAAAAAATGATATGTTTAGATAATATGAGTGAAGAAGAATTATGGGTTGGGTGTGCTGGAGCAAAAATCTTTGAATATGAAATAAAAGGAGATATTAAAAAAATAAATAATGATAATATTTTAATTAAATTAGGTATAAATGGATTTATGGGTGGACATTCAGGAAAAGATATAGGCAAAAATAGAGGGAATCCTATAAAGGAAATGGGAAACTTACTATATAAATTATATAATAAATATACTATTTGTATAAAAAGTATTTATGGTGGAAGAAAAGTAAATGTAATACCCAGACAATGCTATTGTGAAATATATATAAAAAGTACTGATTTTGAAGCTGTTTTAAATGAGATAAAAGATTATAATAAATATTTAAAAGAAAAAATCGTAGAAAATAATGAAAATATAAATGTAACTATAGAAAAAATGAAAGCTATAGAAAATGATAGTTATAGTTTTGATTTAAAATTATCAAAAGAAATTATAAATATATTAAATCAAATGAAAAATGGTGTATATTATGAAGATAAATATAAAAATCCTCTAGTTTCATTAAATATAGGAAAAATTGAAAGTATAAAAAATAAAATAAAAATATCTTTTTCTATTAGAACAAATAGAGAAAAAATAGAAAAGAAATTAGAAGAAGAGTTAAACAACAATATAATTGATAAGTATGATAATATAAAAGTTAAAAAGAGTGAACTTGAAGGATATGAGCATAAGGAGAAATCAGATTTTGTAGATAAATGTAAAATAATATATAACAAATATTTTAATAGAGAGCCACGAGTTATTGATATGCATATATGCTTAGAAGCGGGATTTTTTGGGGCTAAAATAAAGGATTTAGATTTTATTGCAATAGCACCTAATATATATGATGCACATAGTCCAAAAGAAAGATGCTCTTTAAGTTCTCTTAAGAAAATATATAATTATATAATTTTAATATTAGATGAATTAAATAAAAAATAAAACAAAAAATTATGTTAATAAAGCACAACGTTTATTGACAAATATATGCTAAGGTGCTATTATATAAACGTTCAAAACATTTGAAAAGAAGGGAGTATAACTACATTTTCAAAACTTGTGGTATAGGTTTTTTAGCAGATAGGAGAAAATAAAATGACCACAAATAGTTGGAACATCTTTATTGGTACACCTGATGATTTTGAGGATAAAGCTCAGGTAACTGAGCAATGCTTGGAAATTGCAAATAAAGCTAATTTCCCAACAGATTATAAGGATATGTATGAGCATCTTTTTGGGAATGAAAATGCTGAACTTTATATGGTGTTGAATGAAAGTGGCAAAATCTATGGATTTGCTACATGTGATAATATTCCTGAAAGTAGCAATACTTATATCCACGGGATTATTATTCATCCAGAAATCCAAGGAATTGGCTTTGGACTAATGCTCATTGATGAAATTCTTAAAAAAAATGGGAATCACTTCTTGACAGCAAGAACACACAATCCAAGAGTATATGCAATGATGAGTAGTGTTGCATATAACGGTGATGCAAATATGGTATTTCCTAACATCAACTCTTGTAACATACCAGAAGAAATTTGGTCAGTGGTAGCTTCACATCCTGATATGGAGAATGCAGATGAAGATATGATTGTACGTAATGCATATCCAGATGAAAAGGTTAGTCAGAAAGTAAGAGATGAGAATATATATAATATATTCAAAAAACTCAGTGCTAATGATGCACAAGTGGTTGTAGTTTGTACAAAGAAACCGTCTTGGCTTTAATTTAATAAGTTATAGCAACAAATACAAAGAGTAAAGATATAAATATATCATACTCTTTGTATTTTTTAGTGAAATAGTTTTTTAAACTATTGAAAAAGAATTCTCAAAATGGTAATATGTCTTTAAGAAGAAGGAGGATTATAATGCCAGAAATAGTTAATGCGAAATTAATTAAAAAAGAGTTTTTAAAAGATGATATTGTAAGGTTTAAAGTAGAAGCAAAGAAAATTGTAGAAACAGCAAAACCAGGAAATTTTATAGAAATTAGGGTGACTAGTACAACAGTACCTTTTTTGCGAAGACCTATTAGTATATATAATTTAAACAAAGATGAAGGAACTTTAGAATTTATATTTCAAATAAAAGGAGAAGGTACAAAATTACTTTCTAAAAAACAGATAGGAGATTTTATAGATATTATAGGGCCATTAGGAATGGGAACATTTAAAATAAACAATTATAAAAATATCGCTATAATAGGAGGGGGAATAGGCGTATTTCCATTATATGAACTTTCAAAAGAGGCAAAAGGAGAAAAAAGAAATGTAAATATTTATTTAGGTTTTAGAAATAAAGAATATGTTGTATTAGAAAAAGAATTTAAAGATGTGGCAAATAAATTAATAATTACAACAGATGACGGTTCTTATGGAATAAAAGGTTTTGCAATTAATGAACTTGAAAAAGATTTAAATAATATTGAATGTATATATGCTTGTCGGACCGCTTCCAATGCTAAAAGCAGTAAGAAAATTATCAATTGAAAAAGAAATTCCATGTCAAATATCTTTGGAAGAAAGAATGGGTTGTGGACTAGGTGTATGTTTAGGTTGTGCAGTAAAAACAGCAAAAAGTACAGTGGAAAATCCCCAATATTTCCATGTATGTAAAGGTGGTCCTGTATTTAGAGCAAAAGATGTAGATATATAAAAAGTAGGAGGAAATAAAAATGCCAGGTTTTACAATACATATTGCAATAGCAAAAGAATATGTAGAAAAACACAAGAACGAAATTAAGAACGAAAATGAATTTATAGAAGGAACAATTGCACCAGATTTAAATGAAGAGATGACAGAAATTGCAAAAAATAAAAGTGTTACACATTATGGAAAATGGGGCAAATATCAAGTAGAGACTAATATTAAAGAGTTTTTAGAAGATGAAAAAGTGAAAATAGATAAAGATTATTGGAAAGGATATTTATTACATTTAATAGTAGACCATTATTTTTATAATAAATTTTTTATATAATAGGAAAGTGATAAGTTCTAAAAAACAAGAAAAGAAAAACAATAAGTAAATATAAACATCACAAATAAACCAAAATCAAAGGAAAATTTTGGAAATAAAAAATATGTAATTAAAAAAACTAATTATCCTTATAAATGTGATGAAATCCTCTCTTTGATACATAATCAATTGGAACACATTTATCGAAATTACATTTAACACAAATAGTATAAGGAGGAGTAGAAATAGGTAAACCATTCCATTCATCTTCCTGTTCAAATTCTAAAACAGCTTCAATTGGTGCATCAAATTTATATTTACATTTTGGACAGATGTAAGCAACTGTTTTTCCACTTAATTTAAATGGAAAAGAGTTAAAATCAAACATAATAAAAACCTCATTTCTCTTTAATATAGAGGACAGGCTCCATTCTGGTATCACATTTAGGACAATTATAAGGATTTCTTTTAAAAGCTAGTAAAATACTAGTTTCATATTTAAGAAGATCTTTTCTAAATTTACGAGAATGTTTTTTAATTAAAGGTATCATCTTATCATGAATGGAGTGTTTTTTTCTATAAAAGCCATAATATCTAATAATTTTAAATTGAGAAGGTAATAAATGCCTTAACAAGATCATAATAAATTGAGAAGCATTAAGAGAAGTTTCGTGGTATTTATTATCTTTATGGTCAATATAAGAAAAAGTAACAAGCCTATTATCCTCATCATAATTAACAATTCTATTTTCACTAATAGGAACTCTACCGCAATATCTGGTAACATATTCAACGCCAGATTTAAAATCTTTAAATTTTTTAGGTTCAGCATAAACATAAAAACCATTAGGAAATTTCTTATAAAGAAGATTTTTCTTATTATCAAAAGATTTACCAAGGTCTTTACTGATAAGGTCTAAAAGAATTTTTTGAAAACGACGAGAAAGAGCATCGTAATCAAAGAAATTCCAAGTTTTACAAGAGCCATCAGAACCTAATTTAAGTTCAGCGAGTAAAACGTGAATATGAGGGTTCCATTTTAAATCTCTACCAAAGGTATGTAGGAAAGCAAAGAAACCAGGAGAGTATTTAATTTTAGAAACACATTTTTTAAAAATTCCCTTTTTATTCTTTTTAAAAGACTCATTTAAAATAGAGTAAATAGTTTTAGAAACAGCATTAAAAAGAATATTAATTCTATGTTCAAAAGGGAAGAAAAAATAATTTCTAAGTTGTTCAGGAATAGTAAAAACAACTTGTCTATGATTACAATTGTAAGCAGTTTGTAAAATATTTTCAACTCTTTGGTTTTTGTACTTATAGCCACAAGAGGAGCAAAATCTGGACTTACAAGTGTGAGCAATAAAGACAATATCGTGACAATGAGGACAAGCATAAACAGAACAACCTAAGTTTCTATTAGCACAATCAATAATTTTCTGAACATCAACAACAGCATCAGGACGATACTTATCAATAATTTCTTTATTAGCTAAATAAGTAGATTCCCAATGGTCATCAAAGATAGAAGCTATAATGCCAGTTGATTTAAAGAAGTTATAATTTTTATTTAAAGAACCGTCATCATTAAAACAATTAGCATCAAAAGAGCGTTCATTATAAAATTCTAAAAATTCATACTCATTAATAGTTTCTATATTTTTCATATTAACCTCAGAAAGAGTATATCAAAAAAGAGTTGCGTTAGCAACTCTTAGAAAGAAAGATCTTGATTTTTCTTATTTTTGTTATAATAGAAAAGTAACACAAACTGTTTTAAAATTAAGTAAAAAATAAAAATTTACCCTAAATTACTTGCAAAAATTTGTTTTACGTGATATAAATATAAAACAGATGGAGGTGAGAATTTGAAACTAACATTTGCATTTGATATGAAATTAAATGAAACACA
>CALXZU010000055.1 GCA_944393325.1 uncultured Clostridia bacterium | reverse complement strand
AATAATATATACAAAAATATCCCAGTTAGCATATAGCTAATTAGGATATTTTTTATTACTTAAGTCTGAACAGTAACCAAAATTCTTTAAATTCTTGTATTTACTATTCTTTCTGTACTTTTTGTTTTATACATTATATTTATTAAAGAGAGCTTTTGCTCTCTTTAATTCTAAGCATATGCTTGGCGTTTCTTGAAACTAAGTAAATTAGTAATTTCATTTTCTGTATTTTTAGCTTTTTTAGTTTTTCTAGCTCTTTCTTGTTCAAGCTCTCTTTTTTGTTTTTCAGCCATAGATTGACAAATTGCTTTTTGATATGCAAAATGTGTGTCTTGTGCAATTTTACTCCAGTTATAATCATTTCTAACTTTATTTTTAGCCACTCTTGTAATATCTGCACATAATTTATGGTCAAATAATAATTCTAAGATTGAATCTGCAAATGAATTAGGATTTCCACAATATGCTTTCATACCATTTACCTTATGGTCTACTATTTCATTTAATCCACCAATATCTGATACAACAATAGGTCTTTCAGAAAGCATTGCCTCTAAAGCAACTATTCCAAATGGTTCATATGTACTTGGGAAAACTGCAATATCTGCTGCTTTATACATTCTTTGTACATCTTTACCATTCATATATCCTGCAAAATATACCTTATTTCCTATTCCCATATTATTTACTTGTTGTTTTAATTCCTGTTCCATACCACCTTTACCACAAATAACAAGTTTTGCATCATGATAACCATTTAATATCTTAGGCATAGCTGCAATCAAATGTTGAATACCTTTTTCATAAACAAGTCTTCCCATAAATAAAATAATTTTTTCATTATCCATAGCATATTTTCTTCTAAAACTATAATCTCTTTCAATGCCATTAAATAGATTTAAATTAACACCATTTGGTACTACATTTATCTTTTCATATGGAAGTCCAAATAATCTTTGTAATTCATTTTTCATATAATTGCTATTTACTATTACTTCAGCAGCTTCGTATGTAAGCATCCATTCTGTATCATTTATATATCTTTGTTGTTCATCGTGAATGCCACTATTTCTTCCAGCTTCTGTAGCATGTATTGTTGCAACAATTGGGATATTATAAGAATTTTTTAAAGTTTTAGCACTATAAGCTACTAACCAGTCATGGGCATGAATAACATCAAAATTTCCTTCTTTTAACATAATTTCATTAGCTTTAGCTATCATATTAAAGTTTAATTGTAAAACCCAGTCAATAAAATTATTAGGGTTAATCATATAATTATCAACTCTATAAACCTTTACTCCTTTATCATCTTCAAAATAAGGAGCATCTCCTTCTCTATAAGTAATTACAGTTACGTCATGACCATCTTTATATAATGTTCTTGATAAATCATAAACAACTCTTGCAATTCCTCCAACCACTCTTGGTGGATATTCCCATGTCAACATTAGTATCTTCATTAAAATTCTTCCTTTCTATCAATAAATTTTCTTTTGTTTTGATTTTTGGTTCCATTCTGACATTTTCTTACACTATTGTATACAAATTTTCAAAAAAAGTAAATGCTTTTTTAAAAAAACATTCACTTTTTTTATTTTCTATTTAATTATATCAAATTTAATTAGATTTCATACCAAATTTTTTTGAAATAAAAGACGTATCATAACTATTATTTTTAAAATCTTTATCTTCCAATATTTTTAATATAAAATCTGCATTTGTTTTTATTCCATCTATCACCAATTCTGCTATACTACTTTTCATTTTAGCAATTGACTCTTCTCTATTTTTACCATGAACTATTATTTTTGCTATCATTGAATCATATGTTGGAGGTATCTTATACCCTGGATAAATCGCAGTATCAATTCTTATTCCATTTCCACCTGGCATGTGTAAATCTGTTATAGTTCCAGGACATGGCATAAAGTTTTTATCTGGATCTTCTGCATTTATTCTAACTTCCATACTATGACCAGTAAATATTATATCTTTTTGCTTATAACTTAAAACTTCTCCACTTGCTATTTTTATTTGTTCTTTTATAATATCTATTCCTGTTACCATTTCAGTTACTGGATGTTCCACTTGAACTCTAGTATTCATTTCCATAAAATAGAACTCTTTATTTTTATCAACTAAAAATTCAATTGTACCTGCATTTGTATATCCAATTTGTTTAACCGCTGTAATTGCAGCCTCTCCCATTTTCTTTCTAGTTTTATCATCTAATATAGGAGAAGGTGTTTCTTCTAAAACTTTTTGATTTCTTCTCTGAACAGAACAATCCCTTTCGCCTAAATGAACCACATTTCCATGTTCATCTGCTAAAACTTGTATTTCCACGTGTCTTGGATTTTCAACAAACTTTTCTAAATACAAACTATCATCATTAAAAGAAATTTTAGCTTCTTGTTTTACTAAATCATATTCCTTTTCTAACTGATCTTTATTATATGCAACACGAATACCTCTTCCTCCACCACCTGCTGATGCTTTTAGCATTACAGGATATTTAATTTCCTCTGCTAAAGAAATTGCTTCTATCTTAGATTTAATCAATCCATCAGAACCTGGCACAACCGGTACTCCAGCATTTTTCATAGTCTCTTTTGCCTTTGACTTATTACCCAATAATTCTATTAACCTGTAATCAGGACCAATAAATTTTATCCCCATTTCCTCACAGATTTTAGCAAAAGTACTATTTTCTGATAAAAAACCAAAACCAGGATGTATACTATCTGCACCAGTTAAACATGCTGCTTCTAAAATAGCTTTCATATTTAGATAACTTTTATTAGAAGGTGCAGGACCTACACAAATAGCTTCATCTGCTAAACTTACATGCAAAGCATTTTTATCAGCTTCTGAATAAATTGCAACTGTTCTAATACCCATTTCTCTACATGCCCTTATAATTCTTACAGCAATCTCTCCACGATTAGCAATTAATACTTTTTTCAACATCTTCTTCATCCTTTCATGAAACAAAACCTTTTTGTTTTAATTGTCTCATTTATACTATTGCAAATGTTAATTCTCCTTTTGCAGCTACCTTTCCATCAACTGTAGCAATTGCTTCTCCAATTCCAATTGGACCTTTTCTTTTTATTATTTTAACTTCTAATTTTAATTTATCTCCAGGTACTACTTGTTTTTTAAAACGGATTTTATCTATTCCTCCAAATAACGCATTTTTACCCTTATTTTCTTCCATAGAAAGAATTGCAACTGCACCTGTTTGTGCAAGTGATTCTACAATTAACACTCCTGGCATAATAGGATTTCCAGGAAAATGCCCTTTAAAATAATATTCATCTTCACTCACATACTTATAAGCTGTAGCACTTTCTCCAGGTATATATTCTTCAACTTCATCAATCATTAAAAAAGGCTCTCTTTGTGGTATTATATTTTTTATTCCATCTTTATCTAAAACCATTTTTATCTCCTTACTAAAAACTTTTATTATTTTAATTTAACTTTTTTACTTTTTTAACTTTATTTAATTATTTAATTTTAAATAACGGTGTTCCATATTCTACTACATCTTCATTTTTTACGCATATTTCTACTATTTCACCATCAAATTCAGATTCTATTTCATTCATTAATTTCATAGCTTCAACAATACATAAAACTTGACCTTTATGTACTTTGTCACCTATCTTAACAAAAGGGGCTTTTTCAGGTGAAGAACTTGCATAAAAAGTTCCTACCATTGGACTTTTTACAACTTTAAAATTTCCTTCTTGATTTTCTTTACTTTCTTCTGACTTTACTAAAGATGTCTCTTGGTTTTCTTTAACTACTGGTACTGTCATTGGAGCACTCGCTTCTATAATATTCTTAGGTTGTGTAATTAACACTTCTTTTTCTGTATTTTTCTTCATTTTTATTTTTATTCCTTCTGGAAATTCAATTTCTAATGAATCTATTTTAGACTCTCCCATATCATCCATTAACTTTTTAATCTCTTTATAATCCATTATACTTCCTCCCTATCAGATTATAATTTATAGATATGTCCCAATTGCTCGTTTTCGAGCAAAAGGAAACGTCCCTAATATTTTTTTAATAAAATACTACTATTATGTCCTCCAAATCCTAAAGAGTTTGACATTGCATATTTTATTTCTGCACTTCTACCTTCATTTGGTACTATATCTAAATCACATTCTTCATCTGGTACTTTGTAATTTATTGTTGCAGGTACAAAACCATCTTGTATTGCCTTTGTACATACTATTGCTTCTACTCCTCCTGCCGCTCCTAAAAGGTGTCCTGTATGGCCTTTTGTTGAACTTACCATTACATTTTTTGCTACTTCTTCTCCTAATGCTGTTTTTATAGCTTCAGTCTCACACGAATCATTTAAATGTGTTGATGTACCATGTGCATTTATGTAAGTAATTTCTTCTGGTTTTACATTTGCTTCTTCCATTGCAAGTTTCATAGCTCTTGCTCCGCCTTCCCCTCCTGGTGCTGGCGAAGTTATATGATATGCATCTGATGTTGCACCATATCCTACTATCTCTGCATAAATTTTTGCACCTCTTTTAATTGCATGTTCTAATTCTTCTAAAACTACAACTCCTGCTCCTTCTCCCATTACAAATCCACTTCTTTCTTTATCAAATGGGATGCTTGCTCTTGTTTTGTCCTCAGATTTAGTCAGAGCTTTTATATTTGTAAAACCTGCAATTCCAAGTGGTGTTATTCCAGCTTCTGTTCCTCCTGCAATCACTACATCTTGATAACCATGTTTTATCATTCTATAGCTTTCTCCTATACAATGTGTTCCTGAAGCACATGCTGTTACCATTGCATAAGATTCTCCTTTTGCTCCAATATCTATTGCTACATTTCCTGTTGCCATATTTAATATTCCCATTGGTATATACATAGGTGATACTCTATCTGGTCCTTTTTCTACACATTTTCTGTTTTCTGTTTCTATTGTTTCAATTCCTCCTATTCCAGAACCTATAACAATACCAACTCTTTCCATATTCTCTTTTTCTTTATCTAATCCACTATCTTTCCATGCTTCTCTTGAAGCTATCATTGCATATTGTGAAAATTTATCTAATCTTTTAGCTTCTCTCCTATCAAAATAATCTTCTGGATTATATCCTTTTACTTCAGCTGCTAGTTTAACTTTAAAATTTGTAGTATCAAATTTAGTAATATAATCTATTCCACACTTACCTTCTTTAATACCTTTCCAAAATTCATCTACACTATTTCCAAGTGGAGTTATAGCTCCTAATCCTGTAATTACAACTCTTTTCATTTTCAAAATCTCCTTAAATAAAATTACTTATATATTTTATCACATTTATAACATTTTTTCAATTGGGGACGTTCCCTTTTGCTCGAAAACGAGCAATTGGGACATATCCCTATACCATATTGTTTTACATTACCATACCACCATCTATATTTATTACTTGTCCTGTTATATATGAACTTTTCTCTGAGCCCAAGAAATAAATAACTTCTGCTACTTCTCTTGCATTTCCCATTCTCTTTAATGGAATTTGTGCGTTTATACTTTCCTTTACTTCGTCTTTTAAAACATTTGTCATATCAGTTTCAATAAATCCTGGTGCTACTGCATTTGCTCTAATGTTTCTTGATGCCAATTCTTTGGCAACACTTTTTGTAAATCCTATTATCCCTGCTTTTGATGCTGAATAATTACATTGTCCTGCATTTCCAACAACCCCTACTACAGATGCTAAGTTTATAATACTTCCTTGTCTTTTTTTCATCATGTATTTTGTGACTTGTTTTGTTACTAAATATGTTCCTTTTAAATTTATTTCTATTACTTTATCGAAATCTTCTTCGCTCATTCTCATAAGCAATGTGTCTTTCGTAATTCCTGCATTATTTACTAAAACATCTATTTTTCCAAATTCTGATATTACCTCTTCTACCATTTTTTCTACGTCTTCTCCATTTGATACATCTGCTTTTACCATTAAGCATTTTACTCCCAAGTCTTTAAATTCTTTTTCTATTCCTTCTACATCTGTTTTATCTGATACATAATTGATTGCTACATCATATCCATTTTCAGCATATACTTTAGCTACTTCTTTTCCTATTCCTCTTGATCCACCTGTTACTAATACTACTTTTCTTTCTTCCATTATATATTTTCCTCCTCTAAATATTTTTCTAAACTTTCTACACTATTTATATTATAAGTTTTAGCTTCTTTGTTATCTTTTTTCACAAATCCTGTTAAGGTTCTTCCGTGGTCCAATTTCTATATATACATCTACATTTTCTTCTTTCATTAATTTTATTGCTCTATCAAATCTTACTGAACTTATTATATGGTTTGCAAGTATTTGTTTCATATTGTCACTTTTTTTATAAAATGTTCCATCTATATTTTTTATTACTTTTATTCCCTCTTCTTCAATGTTAAATTTTATATTTTCTAATTCTTTTTCATATGCATTTTTTGCTTCTATTAATTTTTCTGTATGAAATGGCCCGCTTGTTTTTAATGGTATTACTCTTTTTGCTCCTGCTTGTTTTAATTTTTCTATTACATTTTCTACAGCTTCTTTTTTGCCCGATATTACTGTTTGTGAGCTACAATTATAATTTGCAGGTACTACAAATTTCCCTTGACTTTTTTCTTCATTGCAGATTTCTTCAATTTTTTGAGATGCTAGTCCTATTACTGCTGCCATTTCAAATTCTTCATCTGGTATTAAATTCCCCATATAATAGCCTCTTTTTTTAATTAGATTTATACCATCTTCAAATGAAATTATTCCCGAATATATTAAAGCAGTATATTCTCCTAAACTTAATCCACAAGAAATTTTGGCTGTTATTCCTTTAGATTTTAAAACTTCTAATATTGCTAAACTTGTAACTAATATTGCTATTTGTGTATTCTCTGTTTTGTTTAATTCTTCTTCTGGTCCTTCAAAACATAATTTTTTTATATTAATCCCTGATATTTCAGATGCTTTATCATAAACCTTTCTTGCCTCTTCGTACTTTTCATAAAAATCTTTTCCCATACCAACTACTTGAGCGCCTTGCCCTGGGAATAAAAAAGCTCTCTTCATACAAAAATTCCTCCTTTTTAAAATAACAATTACTCCAGTTACCTGTTTTATCTTAAAAGATGTGTCCCAAATAGCGACATAAATGTCGCTAAAGGAAACGTCCCTAATACTCCAATAAAATACTTCCTGTGTTTAAACCTCCACCATAACCTAGTAAAATAATTTTGTCATTTTCTTGTAACAAGCCTTTTTCTTTCATCTCTGCCATTGCGATAGGAATACTAGCACAAAAAGTATTTCCTACATTTTCTATATTTATATATAATTTATTAATATTAATATCAAGTCTATTTGCTATTGCTTTCATAATTTTCATATTTGACTGATGTGGAATTATATATTTAATATTTTCTATATTCTCACCTGATTTTAGAAGTATTTCTTTAATATTTTCCACTGTATTTGTAACAGCATATTTATAAACTTCTTTTCCGTTCATATATATTTTACCTTTATTTTTTCCTATTTCATATGTTAAAATATCTTTTTGGTCTTCCTGAGCTTTTATATTTGAAAAATACTTCTTTTTCTCTTTGCAGCTTTCTATAAGCATAGCTCCTGCTCCATCTGATAATAATGCTACTGTTCCTAAATCATTTTTATCTATAATTTGTGATAATAAATCTGCTCCAATTACTAATACTTTTTTTATTCTTTTTGTTTCTATATAAATTTTTGCTATATCAAGTGCATTTATAAAACCACTACATCCTGCTAATATATCTAAACACATACATTGTTTTATTTTAAATTTTCTTTGTACATAATTAGATATTCCAGGCATTACTTTTTTACTTGATGTTGTTGCTACTATTATTAAATCCACTTCTGAAATATCATTTGTTTTACTTATTTTTTCAACTGCTTTTATTGCCATTTCTTCTATTTTTTCATTTTTTGCATAATATCTTTCTTCTATACCTGTCCTTTTTTTTATATATCCTTCTTTCAAATTGAATTTTTCTTCTATTTGTTTATTTTGTATCCTATCTTGTGGTAAATATGATTTTGCATCTACTATTTTTAAGTATCCCATTTTTTCCTCTCTTTCTTTTTGATACATATTATTTATATCACTTTTTTTAATTTTTTTCTATTAGTCTAAGTGGTCAAATATTGTTTTGCAAGACGAGTTCATAAACCCAAAAAAATTCCTTATAATATAAACAAATTACATTATAAGGATTTATATTTTATTATTCCACCTGCCATTTTAATACAGGATATCCATTATTTAAGCTACTATTAATTGTAAATACGTCTTCATCTTTGTTTAAATCTTTTACAAAATTACTTGTTTTCATATAATTTAAAGATTTATCATATACTTCTATAACGGTATTTCCGGTTGTTGAAAATACTCCTTCAATGTTAGTTATTTCTTTGCTAAAATAGCAGTTTTTTACAGAGCCACCATATGCAGCAGCTATATTTCCTAAAGCTATTCCAATTTCTTGTATTTTTCCAATATTGTAACAGTTATAAATACTAGCATTCAAATTTTCTTCTACTCCAAAACTACCTGATATTCCGCCACACCTTGAATCCGCACTTTCAATAGTACCAGTGTTATAGCAATTTCTAATTGTTCCAACAGTAGAACCTGAAATTCCACCTGAAAATGTTGAAATCTGATTTTTTCCTGTTCCTGTGACGTTGCCATTATTATAACATTTTTCTATAATAGTATTCCCTTTTCCTTGTGCTGCTATTCCGCCAACATCAAAGACGCCAGTAATATTTCCGGTATTATAACATTCGCTTACATTTCCATTTCTAAGGTCAGCTACTATACCAGCAACATATCCTCCAATTTCATTTGTTATATCTACAGAATTACTACAATGTATTATTTTTCCATCTAAACAGTTAGCTACGATTCCAGAAATAACCACAACTTTTTGGTCAGCAGCCCCTATATCAGCACCAGTAGCTAAAATTTTAACCCCATTATTGTGGCAGTTTTCTATTATTCCAGTATTTATTGCAGAAATTCCTGATACTCTACAATTTCCACTTATATTTCCACTTTCTAATATAATATCTCTAATTATTCCTGTATTATATGCAAATAATCCTACATAATCTTGATTTTTACTTATATTTAAACCATTTATTGTTCTGTTATTTCCTTCAAATATACCAGAAAAAGCATTATTTGTAGTATCATCAGTATAACTTCCAATTACATCCCATTCTTGATTTTCCAAATCTATATTTTCTAATAAATATACATATTGGTCTTGAAATGTATTTCCACTATTTACTTCATTCATAAAATTTCTAAATTCTTCTACATTATTTATTTTTAAAGTTATATCTATTTTATTTAATGTTCCATCTTTTTCTAATCTATAATTACTTTCTTTGTTTTGGAAAATAAATGAAAAGGCATTTTTTTCATTAGGATATACTCTTACAATTCCTGAACCGAATTGTTCATCTATTTCTTTTTGTAAATTTTCTTCTGTTAATTTTTGATAACCACTATTAGAAATTTGAGCTTCATTTATTGCAATTTGTATTTTTTCTTTATCTTCGGCTTCTTGAGTTTTTTCTTTAGCATTTGTTGCCTGAGTGAGAATACCATTTTCACCTGTTAGCATAGCTATTGATACACTTGCTAAAATAAGCAAAACTATAATGTATAGGAAATTACTGATGGTTAGCCAGCAAAAAAGTTTCCTTTAGATTACCTTTCTTATTCTGGC
>CALXZU010000054.1 GCA_944393325.1 uncultured Clostridia bacterium | reverse complement strand
ATAATATATACAAAAATATCCCAGTTAGCATATAGCTAATTAGGATATTTTTTATTACTTAAGTCTGAACAGTAACTAAAAAAATAAACCTAAAGTAATCTTTAAGTTTATTTTTTCATTTTAAATATTTTTTCCATGGCAATTTTTATATTTTTTTCCGCTTCCGGCATGGGCATTTTTGATTTCTCCCTAATTTTATCTCTTCTTTATTAGTTTCTATCTTACCACCATTTTTCCAATTTGGCATTTTAGTTCTTATTTTTTCTACATAACTAATAATTATATTGTTTTCTATTTCATCTTCTATATCAAAATATCTATCTATTGCTTCTTTCACATATTCATTTGCTTTATTTTTATCTATTTGACACATGTCTATGTAATCAATTATTATTTCTCCTCTTAAAAGCTCTTCATCATTAATATCAAACCAATAATTTTCTTTTAAATAATTTCTGAATTGCCTATATTCAGTTAAACTAAATAAATACTTATCATTTTCCATATTCTCATAAAATTCTTTATCATAAATTACATATTTTCTATATTTTTCTAAAAAAATATCTATATCTTCTTCATCTAAATTATAATTACAAATAGCTTGATTACTAATTGAGTAAAAAATTGGTTGTAACTCAAGTAAAGAAAAAATTTCTATTACAGAAATATATTTATCTTTACTAACATCTATATCTCTCTTTACAATATTATAAGCATCTTCTATTCTTATTGCTCCATATGTATTTGCTATTCCTATGGAATATTTTATAATTTCATCATATAAATCTAAATATAAACATTTTTCTATTTTATTTATTTTATTTTTTATATAATCAGGCATATGAATTACTAAATTATCATTTTCTTTTCTTACAAAAATAAATCCTAATTGTTTTAATATTTTTAATGTATCAAAAGAAACATCACCTGGCTCGCCTCTATTAAACTTAGAAAAGTCATCATTCTTAGCAATATTTTTCGCACTTTCAAATCTTTCTTCGTTTAAAAATTCAAGTATTTTATAAAAATTTTTATCTAAAAGCTTAATTATTTCTTGAATAGTAGTTCCCTTTTCTTCATTGTTTAAATATTGTAGTTTTTCTTCAATCTCTTCATCTGTCATATTTGTCGCATATCCATATGTCAAATATATATATAATAATTCTTTTACATCTTTTTCTTGTAAATATTCTTCTAAATCTTTATTTTTATCAATTTCATCATTATAATTTTCTGTTAGTATATCAAATAATACATCAAAAATATCTTTATCTTTCTCCATTTTTTATTTCCTTTCATTTAAAATCATATTTACATAATATCAAAATGTTTGAAATTTGTCAAGAAAAAGTCAGAAGTTTTGTCTTCTGGCTTTTATTTATTATTTACTATTTGTTTGATTTAACATCCATAAATGTTTCATATATAAAGAAATATAATTATCCATTAAAGAAGAAGTTTTATATTCCTTGATATTATCTGCTTCTTCTTTTATTTCAGTTACTTTTTTAAGTAATGTATTATAATCTGTAATTACATTATTAATTACTTGACATGTATCAATTTTTTCGTTTTTAGCTTCTGCAATACAAGTATTATCAAGATAGTCTTTCATAGTTCCTAATGGCTCATTATTTAGCATTAAAATATGTTCTGCAATTTCATCAATTTGTTCATTTATTTCATCATAATATTCTTCAAGTTTTACATGCATAGTAAAAAAATCTTTTCCTTTAACATTCCAATGATAATTTTGAAGTTTTCTGTAAAATACATTTAAGTCAGAAAGTAAACAATTTAAATTTTTAACTAAATTTTCCATAAATAGCCTCCTTATTCTTTTAAATTAATTTTTCCAAACAAATAATATTTTATACATTTATTCGATTAATATTTTTCTTCCATTTGTAAATACTAATATTATAAATATTTTTTGGAGGTAATTTTAATGGATAATAATCGTTATATTTTAAATGAATTAAATAAAGGACTTAAAATGGGGATGGATTCGATTTCCAATGTTTCTGAGAAAGTTCAAGATGATAGATTTAAACAAGATTTGAAATATCAATATGATGAATATAATAAAATTTTAAATGAAGTAAATGATGAACTTACAAATTATGATGATTTTCCTAAAGAATTGAACCCTATGCAAAAAGCTATGGGGTGGATGGGGGTTGAAATGAACACTTTAACTGATAAAAGTAATTCTAAAATAGCAGAAATGATGATACAAGGTACTAATATGGGAATTATCGAAGGCGTAAAATTACTAAATCAAAATCCAGATGCAGATGAAGAAGTTAAAAATGTTTTAAATAAATTTATAAAATTTCAGGAGAATACAGTAGAACAATTAAAAAAATATTTATAAAAAGATTTTCTAGGACGGAGTAAAAAAACAGTTACTGTTTTTTTACTCCGTCCCAAAAAACATCTATTCTTCATTTACATCTATCAAAGAATATACATTTTTATTGTCATTTAATTCAACAATATTTAAAATTACACCTTCTCCTAAAACATTTCCTCCTAATTTTTGAATTGTTTCTTTTATCTTTTGCATTGTATTTCCTGTTGCATATATATCATCTACTATATAGAAGTTTTTATTTTTATATGTATCATCTTTTATTAATTTTGGAAGTTCTAAGATATCCTTTCCATATTCTTTTTCATATTCTATTTTTGCTTCAATTGTACTTGGCGGTAATTTTCCTTGTTTTCTTACCGGAATACACCCGGATATTTAATCTATCTGCTATTGCACTACCTATAAGAAAACCTCTCGCTTCAGGCGCTATTATATAATCTATTTTCATATTTTTTATTTCTTCTACAAATAAATCTATTATTTCTTTTAATGTTTCTTTTCTTATAATTAAAGGCATTATATCGATAAATTCTACCCCTTTTATTGGATAATCTTTTTGTGTTCTAATGTTTAATTCATTTTTTAATACATTTCTTAATATTTTCATTACTATTTTTATTCCTTTCTTTATTCTTTTTCATATTCTATATTAGGATTAACTGCTAGTATTGTATAAAATAATGGCGGAAGTATTAATATTCCTAATCCAAATAGTCCTCCTTTTCCAAAATTTTCTGCAAGTAATATTCTTTTCATTATTCCTATTATAAACATTACAATCCATCCAAATATAGGAATTAACCACAATAGCATTAAAAATGGTGATAAACCACAAATTCTATACATTGTAATTTGTCTGTAAAATGGAATTATACCTGCTAGCCAATTCTTTCCTGCTTTCTTATATATTATACATCTTGTAATTGTACAATATATGAACAATATTATTAGCACCCAGAAAATAGTGTTTATAATATTATTTGCAAGTAAAATTTTTATAAATAATTCTATTTTCTCTGTTATTGTTGTGTCTTCTACTATACTTGTTACTGCATCTCCTACACTTTCACCTTGCTTCAAACTTTCTTTTATTTTATCTATATTTTTTTCATCTGCTATAATATCTCTTATAGCTTCTTTGCTAGTATTTCTTACATATTCTGCTCCTGCTTCTACTACTCCTTCACTAATTCCCGCTTCACTTGAAATTTGTTCTTTATTATCTAATATCATATCTGCAATTTCTTCATTTGTATATTTGTCTGCTATTTCATCATAAATATTTAATATTTCTTCACTTGAAATATTGTCTATGTTTTCTATATTTACACTGGTTGAATTTATTATATTATTTAGTTCTTCTTGCATGTTTACAGCATTTACTTTATTTGAAAATAATATACAAGATATACAAAAAACTACTATTAATATTACCACTAATTTTCTTACATTTTTTATAACATCTAATCTCATTTTATTTTCCCCCTAAAAGTTTAAAAAATCTTTTTTCGTTTTTTTCTCGTTTTTCTACTTCTATAGCTGTGTCTATAAATTCTATTTTTCCATTTTCTTTACTATCATTTATTAAATTGTTTTTTTCTAATACCTCTTCTAAATGAATAGCTAACCTTCTTGCTCCATCAAAAAATCTTATATTTTCACCTAAAATTTTTTTAATCTCTTCTTTTATTAAGGAATAATGTGTACAGCCTAACACCACATTTTCTACTTTTCCTTTATATTCTCCAAGGTTCTTTTCTAAATATTTTTTTATTCTATACTCATTTCCTTCTTCTATTGCATCTGCAAGGCCAATGCATTCTAATAATATTGTTTTATGATTATCATATTTTTCGTACAATAAATTAAATTTTTCACTCTTTATTGTTCCTTTAGTTGCCATTACTAAAGTTTCTTTATCATAGCTATAGTCATATACCATTTTATATGCTGGTTCTATTGCAATTATAGGAATATTTTTATACTTATCTCTTAAATAATTTACTGCTATGCTACTGGCTGTATTACATGCAATTACAATCGCTTTGCAGTTTTTTTCTAATAAAAATCTAAATATTTCTTCACATCTTTCTATTATTTTTTCTTCTTTCTTGTCTCCATAAGGGTTGTTTTTTGAATCACTAATATATATGTAATTCTCATATGGTAATATTTTTATAATTTCTCTTAAAACAGTAACTCCTCCAATTCCTGAGTCAAATATTCCTATGTTTCCTTTTCTTGCTTCTTCTTGCATTTTATTCACCTATCTTATAAAATTAGTTCTTATATTTTCTTCTTTTTCTGGTAATTCTATCCCTGCTTTTTTTCCTTCTTCTATTGATTTTAATAGCCAAGCCATATTATTTCCAAGTGTTCTCATTGTTTGTAACCCTTCTTCATCTTGTTCTACTTGTTCTTTTGTGTTCCCATGTACCATATTCCAATACTGAGATCCCACAACTATCATATTACTTATTAAAAAATATTTATTTATTTCATCAAATGTCGCTGTTGCTCCACCTCTTCTACAACTAACAACTCCTGCTGCTACCTTATTTGCAAATAAACTTCCCCTTCCATAAAATACTCTATCCATAAAAGAAGACAACGCACCTGTCATAGATGCAAAATGTACTGGACATCCAAAAATAAATCCATCACATTCTTTTGCTTTTTCAATAAATTCATTTACTTTATCGTCTATTACACATTTTCCTGTTTTAGTACATCCCCCACATCCAAGGCATCCTGATATAGCTTTATTTCCAAGCCAGAAAAGCTCTGTTTCTATTCCTTTATTTTCTAATGTTTTACTAACCTCTTCTAAAGCTCTATTGGTACACCCATCTTTATGTGGCCCTCCATTCACTAAAATAACTTTCATATCTTTCACCTCATTTTCATATTATGCCTTTACTTTATCATTTTTTACTAATTTTTTCAACAAAAATATTTAGTTTTACTTAATTTTAAAATAGGAACATATCTTTTTATAAGATATGTCCCAACTGCTCGTTTTCGAGCAAAAGGAAACGTCCCTAAATATTCTTTATGTTTTTCTTTTTAAATATAGCAAATGTTGGTATCATCATTACTAAGAAATATAGTAAGCATATAACTACTGAGAATTCTGGTGTTAACCCTTCCATTAAAGGCATACTTCCATATAAATATTGTGTAAAATCCCAATTTAATGTTACAAAATATTTTAAAAATCCTATATTATATTGCATTGCTAACTGATTAATAACAGCTACTCCCATATAACCAAGTAATGGTAATGCTATTGCAACTGGCGAATTTGTAAATATTGTACTTAATGCAAATGATAATGTTGCAAGTAATATTATACTTGGAAGTATCATAAGTATTTGCGTTCCTAAATATGCAAATATATTTATTTCTTGTAACATATTTGTGCTAAAATTATAAACTACTACTGGAATTTGTAAACTGTCAAACCCAAAGATAAATCCTCCTACAATTAATTCCATTCCTATTAACAATACAACTGAAAAACCTATCATTATTAATACTGTTATAAATTTTGCAAGTAAGATTTTATTTCTATTATATGGTTTTACTAATAATAACTTTATTGTTCCTTTATTAAATTCTTCACTTACTATCGTTCCTGCTATCATTACAACAATTACTATTATAAACAAGCCGAATTCATTAAAGAATCTTGATAATATTCCTCTTAAATCATTTGCTTTTTCTACATCTACATGGTTTTCTATGATATATTTGCTTATTTCTTTATTCTCTATGGCTTGATTATAATCTTTTTTCTCTTGATATGTTAATTCTGTATTTGAATTATCCATTTGAACTATAGTATAGCCATATTGTTGGTAATTTGAAATAGCTACATTCATATAATCATATCCATATTTTATATCTTCATTTACTCTGTATTTTGCAACATCTAAATCGATTTCTGCCATTGCTATTTCTGTTTCTAATCCTTCTAATCTTTTTTTGTCTTCTGTTATAGCTTTTTCATCTTTTAATGCTTTTACTTTTTCTTCTGCTGTTTGTAATTCTTCATTTGCAAAATATTTCCAATCATCATTTTTTAATCTTTCTAATAATTCATTTATTTGTTCATTTATTTTATTGGCTTGTTCTTCATTTTTTTCTGCTCCATATAAATATGTGTTTCTTTCTGTTACATAACTCTCCACTGTTGACGCTATTATTTGTATTTGCCAAGCATCATTTTCATATTCTTGCATCATTTCATATACATCTAATACAGTTTTATATTCTATATACATTTTTGTATCACTTGCTTTGTTAGGATCTAATCCTTTTATTGCTTCTCTTGCATATTCTACATAGCTTTCACTATAATATGAATAACTTCCATTATCAAAAAAATATTTATACATACAATTTGATAATATTACAAATGCTAATGTTACAAATAAAATTATATAAATAGATTTTTTCTTAAAAATCTTTGTTAATTCATTTTTTATTAAATTACTCAATTACACTCCCCCCTGTCTTTTCGAAAAACGCTTCTTCTAATGATTTCTCTTCTTTTTTTACTTCATATATTGATATCTTATTATTTACTAATAATTCTATAATTTCTGATACTTCTTCTTTTACTGCATCTATTTTAAATTTACTTTTATCCATTATTATTGCTCCTGGAAGTAATTCTTTTATTTCTGAAGTATCATTTATTTCAAATATTTTATAATTTGCTTGTTTTTCTTTCTTTATTTCTGATATTCCACTTGTTTCAATTATTTCTCCATTTTTTATTATACATACTTTATTTATTAAATTATCTAATTCTGCTAAGTTGTGGCTTGATATTAATATTGCCATTTTTTCTTTTTGTGCCAAGTCTAATAGTAATTCTCTCATTTCTTTTATTCCTTCTGGGTCTAATCCATTTGTTGGTTCATCTAATATCAATAATGTTGGTTTATGAAGTATTGCTTGTGCTATTCCGAAGTCTTTGTCTCATCCCTAATGAATATTTTGATACCTTATCATGTATTCTGTTTTCTAATTTTACTACTTTTATTACCTCTTCTATTCTTTTTTCATCTATATTTTTGTATAAATTTGCTATTAGTTTTAAATTTTCATATCCTGTTAAATACATGTATAAATCTGGATTTTCTACTATTGCACCTACTTTTTCAATTGCTTTTTCAAAATTTTTTTCTATATCAAATCCATTTATTAAAACTTTTCCTCTTGTTATATTTTGAAGTCCTAATATTAATTTTATTGTTGTTGTTTTTCCTGCTCCATTTGGCCCTATAAACCCTAATATGTCTCCTCCATAAAGTTCAAAAGTTACTTTTTTTAGAATTTCTTTTTTTCCGAAATTCTTATATAAGTTTTCACATTTTAAAATTGGCTTTTCCATTCTTTCCCTCCTTATTTTTTATGCTTTTATTTTAACATCACAAATATCTATTTACAATTTATTTTTTCTTAAATAAATATGAAGATTTTATTAAGTAAAAAACGAAAAGTATTATTTTACTTTTCGTCTTTTATATATTTATATATTATTTTTTCTACATATTCTAATGCTTCATAATTAGTTATAAATTTTCCTTTATACCTATTTTCCAAACTTGACCTTATTATTTTTATTCCTTGATTATATTCTCTTCTATACATTTTTGCTAAAACTTCTTTGCTTAAACCTTGTTTCCATTTTTCTATTATTTCTTTTTTTCTCATACTACATACACCTAAATGTAGCATTTCTCATTTATTACAAATTATTAAAATAATTTCACTAAGAAGTGATTTTTACATATAATAATAAAGAGGTGATATTTATGAGTTCTTGTGCCTTTATTAATTTTATTTCTCTTCTTGCTTGTGAAATTGCTAAAGATAAATCACAAGAAGAACTAGCTCTCCTTGCTACATTTTTTACTCAACTTGGCGATACTTTAGCAACTCTTTCAGCTTTAAACAATAGCTAATTTAGAATTTCAATTCTTTTATTTTTAATATATCAATATTGTAAATTTTTCTATAAATATCATCACAATTTAAAGCTGTAATTTTAAAATTATTTAATCTTAACTTTTTTACCATACTATTTACTTCTTCTTCACTATTTGCTTCAATTTCTAAATATGTTGGTATCATAGGCCAAGTGTCAATATCAATTTCTACATTATCTAAAATATATCGCGTTCTTTTATTTTCTTGATAATTTCTTGCAACAAAACCAATTTTATTTAAAAATTCATTTGTTGTTTCAAAACTATCCACTTTTAATTCTACTTCTTTTGTTCCATCTATTGTGTTACTTTCTATGTTCTTATATGTTAAAGTTGTTTCTACACCATTTGTTCTTAAACGTATCCATTTATTTTTTTGTACAGGTTTTAAATCATATACATATCTCTTTTGATTATATTCTCCTATTTTTACAGCTCCAAAATCTTCTAACTTTTTTACAATACTTTCTTTTTCTATTTCTAACACTCTAATTTCATATTCTGTTTTCATAATACACCGTCGAGTAGACAAGCTCGACTTTCCTCCTCTCATTTAATTTGTTTAAATTTGTGAGGTATTTGTCTTATTGCCCCTCACAGAACCGCAATGCTGTCAACTTAAGAAAATTACCAGGATAAAAACATGATTTTTTAATATTAATCGAACAATATACTGATACTTAAGCAATTGCTCGATTATATCTTAAAAATTTTCCTCTTTTTGAGCTAGGATTTTAAATATTTTCTCTAGTTCTTCTGGAGCATTTAATCCTATTTGAAACCTTATTTTTTTTAGACTACATTTATATTCTTCTTTTACTAGGTTTAGTATATTTAGTGCAAATTTTTTTATTATTTGTAAATTAAATAATGCTCTTTTATTCATTGTCGTATTTTCATCTGCCTTAAATGTAAAATCTAATTGCCAATGTAACTTATTTTCTACGTTCCAATGATTTCTTATTGCTTTTGAGAAATTATATATATCTAACAATAAACTTGATATATAATATCTTTTTTCTACTACTTTTTCTCCTCTTTTATTTTCACTAGTTTTTACAACTAATCCTATGCTTTTTAATCCTTCCCATTCCTTTACATCTGCATACCATTCTATTTTTTCAGTTTGATAATGTTCATATGTTATTACTTGACTATGGCTTTTTTCTATTTCTTTTTTATATGCTCCTTCATATCCTGATTCTATTATTAACAATGTATCTTCATCAAAGTAATCTATTACATCTTGATAAAATGTTCCTTGATTTCCTTTTAATGCTCCTACATAATCGCCTTTACCTTCTACTACTGCTTTTACTGTGTTCTTTTGTGTATTTAATGCATCCCATGTACATATTACTCCTTTTATATTTAATCTTTTTATTACATCTTGGTCTATGCACATGCTTAAAAGATCTGAATATACATTTAATACGTTTAGATTTTTTATTATTTCATTCTTTGCATTTGTTTTTCTTCCACTACTTTTATCTACTTTTCCATCAAAATGATAAAAATCATATTGTGGATTTAATGGTAATTTTATTAATCTAAACATGAACTCAACACATAGGTTATTTAATTCATGAGAATCAATTATTGCCATTATTCTTTCATATGTTGATGGTTTTGGTATTCCTCCTGTTAATTTTAAAAAGCTTTTTAACCATTTTTTATGTGTTTTAGCAAAGTAATATATTTCTTCCCATTCATTGCAATTTGATAAAACTGCTAAAATTATTACACATACAATATCCCATAACTTATATGTGCATTTCTTTTTTACTCTTGT
>CALXZU010000053.1 GCA_944393325.1 uncultured Clostridia bacterium | reverse complement strand
AATAATATATACAAAAATATCCCAGTTAGCATATAGCTAATTAGGATATTTTTTATTACTTAAGTCTGAACAGTAACGAAAAGTTGCATCTTTTAATTTCTTACTTTCTTTTGTGTCTTTAATATGATTATAAAATGCATTTTTTCTAATATAAACATATTCATCAGCAACAATGTCCTTCTCTCTTAATTTAAATGTTTTTAATTTTTTTATCTTTGCTTAGATGAAACTCGTAATTTCCTTGTTATACTACCTAGTAATCTTACCATGAAAATTACTTTCATTTTGTACTTTGCATATGAGTGATTTCTTAAGTCTGTTAGTCCTTTAAATTTATCTATTAATTCTTGAAAATATTGTTTTATTATTGTTACTAAATCATTTGATTCTCTTTTTTTCTCTCTTTTCTATTCAAAAAACATCGCTCCTTTTTGATAAAATTTATTTTATTCTATCAAATTTACGATGTTTTTTCTTATTTTTCTGATTTTTATTTTGAGAAATTTTTCCTCTTTTTTACTAGAATAATTCTTCTATCTTATATTCTTTTTCTAATTTTTGATTAAAATATATTTTAGTAATCAATTTAAATTCTTCTAAAGCCTCATCTTTAATATTAAATGAATATAGCTTTTTAGCAGGTGCAGTAATTGTATATATAATAGCACTTTTAGTACTTTTATTAATACTTAGTGCTGACGTGTCTTGTTTTCCACAAATTTTACACTTAAACCCATCATCTTTTATACTAAAAAAATCCAAATCTTCTTTTCCTTTACAATTCACACATTCTTTAATATTAGGCATAAATCCTAATATGCAAAGAAGACGTAATTTAAACACACTAAGTACAAAATCCAAATCCTTATCTGTCTCTGATATGGTATATAAAGTATTAAGCAGTAATTGTAAAATATTATAACAATTCTGATTTTCATGTGTTACATCTTGTACTATTTTATTTATATGTACTGCATATTTTAATTTATCCAGATCTGTCCTTAAATTATAAAATATTTCAATTGGTTCAACCGAATTAATATGATATGTATTAGTTCCTTTATACACTAAATACTCTCCAAAGCAAAACATCTGTGTTCCAGCTAAAAGAGCACTTTTAGGTCTTCTTGCTCCTTTAGCCACACATGATATCTTTCCTATTCCTGGTGTTAGCATAGTAAGCATTTTATCAAAATCACCAAGATTATGTTCAGAAAGTATTATTCCACTTATCTTCTGACTCGCCATTCTTTTCTATATCCTTTTCTTTATTTGTATTATTCTCAAAATCATTATTAATAACTACATTTTCTTCTATATTGTTTTTTATATTATTTTCTATATCTTTTTCTATATTTTCTATTTGTTTTAATTCTAAAAATGCATTTATATCACCAGTATTTTTAAAAATATCCCATGCTATCTTTTTTATCATATGCTCACTTCCTTTTTATTAAAGTTTTATTTACTTTAATTCTATCATTTGCTTTTTTTATCTTTTTTATTCTATTTTTTCTTTGTATTCTATTTTATTTTTCTTTTTGTTTATCTTTTTATTTTTTCTTTTTTTCTTTTTGCTTTTTCTTTAAATCTTTATATTTCTTATTGTAATTTAAACTTATTTACAATATTTGCATTTTCTTGCCAATCTTCTTTCACTTTAACCCAAGTCTTTAAATTTACTTTAACACCAAAATTCTCTTCCATATCAATCCTTGCCATTCTTCCAATTTTCTTAAGCATTTCACCATTTTTACCAATAATAATTCCTTTATGAGAATTTCTTAAACAATATATTGTAGCTTCTATATCATATATGTTTTCACCTTTTTTATTTTTTCTTTCTTTCATTTTTTCTACCTCTACATATATTCCATGTGGCACTTCATCTTGTAAAACTTTTAAAGCCTTTTCTCTAATAGTTTCTTCAGCAAGTTGTCTCATTGTTTGATCTGTATATTCTTCTTTATCATAATATGCTGGACCTTCTTTTAAGTTCTTTTCAATTTCATCTAAAACAACTTCTCTATATTTACTATTATTAGCACATATTGGAATCACAGCTGTAAAATCATATTCTTTGCTATATAATTCAATTAATTTTAAAAGACTTTCTTTTTTTACTAAATCAATTTTATTTATAATTAATATTGTTTTTGCTCTTTCTTCTTTTATTTTTTCTAATATTCTTGCATCTCCTCTACCTATTTCATCACTTGTAGCTTCTATTAAGAACAAAACAATATCTGCATCTTTTAAACTTGTAAAGGAAGTATCTATCATAGTTTCATTTAATTTAGTTTTAGGTTTATGGATACCTGGTGTGTCTATAAATATTATTTGTGAATTAGGTCTATTTACAATACCTCTAATTGCTGTTCTTGTTGTTTGAACTTTATTTGCAATAGCTGCAACTTTTTCTCCTACTAATAAATTAATTAATGTAGATTTTCCAACATTTGTTCTTCCAATTAATGTTACAAAACCTGATTTAAAATTTTCCATCATTTCCTCCATAGGGACGTTTCCTTTTGCTCGAAATCGAGCACTTGGGACACATCTTCTTTGTTATTATATAACTTCTTTATTGCTAATTTTGTAGAAATAACTACTTAGCTTTAAAAATATTTATACATTTTTTCTTCTTATTTCATTATTATATATATCACATTTCTTACAATTTCTCAATAATAAAAAAAGAAAATGATTAGTAATAATATATTTCATATTGAAAAAACAGGCCTATTCGCCTGCTTCTTTTTGTTTCATTTTTGATAATTCTTTTTCAAAGTAAGTTGTAATTCCAATTAATGTTAGTAAATATACAATTATTATTAATGGAATTGTAACTATCCCTATTGGAATTCTTGTAATTGCCATAATGCTTAATAAAACTACTTGAGATAATATTAATATAAATATTGTCTTCAACACTGTTTTTAAAACTTTTAATTTTCTATATCTTACTGCAATATAAACAAGTATTATTAAAGTTGCTATAGAAAATGGTAATATATATGGTTTTATAATATCTCTCCCTCTTGTATTAGGTATAGTTTCTGTTTCAATATCATCTTTTGATATTTCTGTTCCATATTTTTCATTCACTTTATCTATTATACCTTGTTTTTGCTCATCTGTTATATCTTGTGCTCTTATACTAACTGTATCTTCAAATACCTCAACTTTTTGTATAACAACTTCTGTTCCTTGCATCACTTCATCTGTTATTTGTTTTATGTCTGAAATGTTAAAATCTTTTTGTAAATATAATTCTATTTTCTTACTTTCTTTATATCTTAAATCAAAATTTAGTCCAATTGTAGCAGTAATAATTGCTCCTGCAATTATTATAATAGCAATTATTGCTATCAATATTTTTGATTTTTTTGTCATTTTATTTTTTTCTTTTTTTACTTCTTCGTTATTTTGTTTCTTTTCCATTTTTGTTTTTACCTCCTTTGCTTTCTTTTATTCTAACTAATAAATTTGTTATGGAAATATTGTATAGTGAAATTAATAATATTCCCCAAAACATTACCATTCCAAAACTACTAATTGGTTCCCATCTTATAAAGCAGAAGGTAATAACAGCAATAATTATTGGTATTATTTTTATAAAGAATTCTTTATATGTTTCTTTTATTGCTACACTTATTGTTGCTTTATCTACTTTTTCTTCTTTTTTCAGTTTTGATAATAATTTATTTATAAAAATATAATTTAATATTAATATTACAGCTATTCCAAATATACTTTCTATTGATATAACTACATTTGTATATCTAAGTATCAATAAAAACAAAGCTACTAAACCTATATATGAAAATGCATTTATTATTCCCATTGTTTTATATCTAAATATTAAAACTAATAATGCAAGTACTGCTATTGCTAATATTACATATAATATTATATTTATTTCATTTTGTGTTATATCTGATAAAATATATTTGTTTTCAGAAACTGTATATTTTATAGGCATATTTCCATTGTCCAATACTATTGCCATGCTTGATGCTTGGTTTATATATCCTTGTAGAGTTTGCGCATCTGTTGATGCTGTTCCTACTGATAATGATAATCTTCCTGTTTCAATTGTTTCATCAAAACTTGTTGTCATTATTTCTTCATCATCTATTTTCATGGTTATTTGTTTTTCTGTATCTTCTGTTTCTTCACTACTTGTTGCCTCGTCAGTAGTTGTATTGTTTGTTGTGTTTGTTTCATTTGTTGTATTCGTTTGTACATATGTAGTACTTATATCTTTTAATTTTCCAGTTCCTTCTTTATTAAATTCTATATCTAAATATACAGATGTTCCAGATGATGTTGCTGAAGCTGCACCATACATAACTTTTGCACTTTTTATATCAGAATTATCCATTAATACTTCTTCAGTATCAGCATCTATTATTTCAAATTTTCCTGTTGTTCCAATATTACTTACTACATTATCAGTATTATCATTTTCAGGTATTTCTATCAATATATCTCCTGATGTTTCATCTATATCTACAACATAATTATCCACACCAAGTTCATTTAATCTTTTTTCTACTATCTCTTTTGATTTTAAATAATTTTCTTCATTTAAAACCTCTTCTGAATTTGCTTTAGTTTCTTCTTTTGTATATCCTTTTTCTGCCAATTCTTCATCTGTTAGACTATCTGCATCTGTTACTTCATTTCCATCAGCATCTTTTATAACTGTATCTACAGTATCATCTACTGTTAATCTTATATTTCTTCCACCTTTCAAATCCATTGCATATGAATAGTCTTTTACTTTATCTTCCATTCTATTTTGTTTTTGTACATATACTCCAAAAAAGGCTACCATTGTAATAAGTACAATACCTAATATTATTGTTAATATTTTTATCTTCTTCATGATATTTCCTCCATCTTAATTAATAGTTATATTGCTATAATAATTTTGTTCCATTTATTACTAATTCAAACCATATTTTCAAATATTTTGCTGCATATTTGCTCATCATAGTTCTATCCATAAATATTTCAAAATAATCTAAAACAGGACATAATTTAGTATCAATATTTAAATTTAATGTTATTTTCCTTTCTTTGGCATCTAATTTTAATTCAGCATCTGTTACAGCGTAATTAACTCTATCATGTATATCAAATGTTGATAAATTAGTATTTGATACTCTATCTCTATGAACATCTGACTTATCCGCTAAAATTAATGCTGCTGATATATCACTTATTGCTGTTCCAGTATTTTCATCATGATTTCCTATTGCCATCATAATTTCAGTTCTTTCTTTAACATCCATACCCATATCTTTTAAAATATTATAAGCTATAATTGCTCCACTATGTGCATGGTCTGTTCTGTTTACACAATTACCAATATCATGTAAATATCCTGCAATTTTGGCTAGCTCTATTGTTCTTTCTGGATAACCTAAGTCTTTCAATATATCTCCTGCTCTTTTCGATACTATTGATATATGCCTATGACTATGTTCTGTATAGCCGAAGACTATCTAATTGTTTTTGTGCACCTTCTATTAGTGCTTCAACCTCTTCGTTTTTTCTAACATCATCTAAATTAATCATTTTGTCCCCCTTTCAAATTAGTCTTTTTAGATTTTATCTTAAAATGGAAAAAATATCAATATTTTTTATAAAATTCTTTAAAGATTATTAGTTCCTACATCTTTTTTCCAGTCATTTATTAAATATTGTTTTTCTGATTTTGGAATTAATTCTACTCTATATGCTCCAAATGGTTTATTTAGTCCTGCTGTCGTCTCAACTCCATCTGATACAGGTTCTAACCAACCTTTTCCTTCAACCCATATTTGATATACAATTGAATAATATGAATAATCTTTTAATTTAAACGTTAATGCACTTAATCCATATATATTTTGTTTTGCAATTTCCTGAGAAAGTCCACTATTTTCTAGTACACCTCCTAAAAATAAAGCTCCTTGACCATTTATCGGTCCTCCACGTCCTTTAAGCATTGACGCATAACTTCCATCTGGAGGATTATATCCAGAATAGAACGGTGTTTCATATGCACCCCATACTTGGTAACTGCCTTCTTCCCATGGTGTATATTCATAAATTCTTATTTGTATAAAATCTTTATCAATACCATTCCAATGATATCCAAACGCTTCTAATTTTTCTTTCCTATTTTCTTCAAGCATTTCTTTTCCTATTGTTTCGCCTAATCCTTCTGTTGTTTCCCAGATGAATGGTTTATTCGTTCCGGCAAATAATATTTGAATCTTTGTTGCTTTACTAATTTTTACATCTATATTGCTTATATTTCCTGCATAATCTGTTACAGGGAGTGGATATGATACATTACATTCAAATTGTTTACTTAATTCCATATTATCTTGTGACAAATTCCATGCCTCTACAGGTCTTATTAATTCATTTGCCTTAAGTTTTGCATTTACTATTCCATCATTAATGTTTTCTTGTATAAAACTAACTGCAGGTGCAATATTATCTATTTGTATACCTGTATTAAATATAACTTCTTCATTTACTCTGTTTCCTTCATCTATTACTGAACCTTTTGGTATCTTTATTTTTAGTTCACCATTTCCTCCTATTTCATATAGTTTAAATGTATAATTAATATATTCTCCTGACACACTTCTTTTTTTATCTACTCTAAGTGGTTCTATTACATTATCACCTAATAAATATATTGCCTCATTTTTTATATTATCTTCTTTTACATTTTTTTCTTTTACTCTAAAATTTACAGTTATGATATGTGAACTATTGGCATATTTTTCATATCCTTGATTTGTATTACTTACACTAATAAATTCTATTTCAGGCGGTTTTCCTTCTATATTTATATTGGCTACTATTTTTACATCACTAAATATATATTTTCCATAACTATTTATACATATACTTATAATTATAAAAAATATACTTATAAAGACAACTATTTTTTTCAAACAATACACCTCCTATTTTCCAATAGTACAAATTTCAAAATTATATTTTTCTATCTCTTTTCCATCTTTTGTATCTTGTTCATTTTCTTCTTTACTTATTTCATATGGCCATTCCCAATTAATTTTTATCTTTTTAATTTTATTTTTTTCTAACTTTCCTTCCTTTTCACTAATTTCAAAATTAAAGTTCTTTGGACTTATATTTTTACCTATTATTTCCATTTGATAATTAACTTCCGAATTCGAACTTAAATACACGTAAAAACTTCCTTTAGTCCCAGGTGCTATTTTTTCATTTACAAGTGTTTTTAAATCTATTGTTTGGAATAAGTCTATATCTTGATAATCTGTTTTGCCTCTTTCCACCTTTATTTCATATACATTTTCAAATCTGTTCTTTATATTTTTTATAATTTTACCTTCTTTAATTGAATTGTTACTTTCTTCTTTAGTAGTTACTTTTGATTCTTCTATATTTCCTATACCGAATAATTTGAAGAAAATTAAATCTTCCTGAATTCCTAAATTATTAGATTGTGATATTTTCAATAATATACACAATATGATTGTAAAAATTAGAATTAATATTATTATTTTCTTTCTATTATTTCTTAAATCCTTCATTGTACCTCCTGTTTCTGCTCAGAATGTACTTTTATTTGTAATTGTTCAACAACATCTTCTATGCTAATATTTTTGTTTTCATCATATTTAAGTTCTAATTTATAATTATCTTCTTGCATTCCTTCTTTAGTTAATAAATATTTTTCTGTTTTATTTTCATTTATTTCTATTTCCTCATCATCTTTCAATAATTTAATATCTATTCCTTTGTTACTTAAGTCATCTAATATTTCTACATAATATTCCATATCTACTTGCGTTATTTCACCATTATCATTATAATTTTTTACTTTAAATTCATAAATTCCTTCTTTATTCTGATTATTTATCTCTAAGCTGTTACCATTTTCTACTTGTATTATTGGTTTAGCAATTTCTGTATTTCCATTTATATCGTTTTTACTATATCCTTTTCCCATACTAAACCCAGAGAAAAAGAATATTAAGATTATTACTATTATAAAAATTATTGTTATTTCTTTTTTTCTATTTTTAAACTTTTCTTTCATTTTTCCTCCATTTCTTTTTTCCCAGTAAGGAAATTTTTTCTTCTCCCTACTGGGATTAAAGGTGAATATCATTTTCATTTATTCTATAATTTTTTGATATTTTAAGCCTGAGGCTCTATTTGTGTTCCAGTAACTATCACATTAAATGTATAATTTGATATTCTTTGGGCATCTTGAGTATCTACCAAATCATTACTTTCAATTTCTTCTGGACTTTCTCCTATTTCATAAGGCCATTCCCATTTTATATTTAATGTTCTAGTTTTATTTTCTGCATTTGCATCTATAGTCCCTGATAAGTTACTTTCTAATTCTTCTATAGAATTATATTCTACATCATCATATGTAAATTTTAAGTTTTGTGGTTTATTTTCTTCTTCTGTAAATGTAATGTTATAGTTAATTCCAACCTCTGAACCTGTTGCATCTACTATTATATCAAAACTTCCACTAGTTCCTGGTGCTATTTTATTATCTACAAGTGTTTCATTATTGCATGTAGATGCTAATTTTATTTCTTCTACTTGTTCACTTTGTCCATTAACTTTAAAATTCCATGTAGCCACTTCTGCTACTCCTTCACCTCTTACTTCACTTACATATTTAGCATATGCTTGTCCTCCTAAAAAAGCTAATAAAATAACAGCTAAAATAGTAAGCACTATTAGTACTTTTCTTTTTTTGGTCAAATAATTTCCTCCTTTTCCTTATTAAATTAAATTTATATTCTTTGATTTTATCAAGAATGTAGATTTTGAATCTACTTTTGAATTAACTCTTTCTTCTAAATAAAGAATAAATTTAAAAATTATAGAATTAATTTGAAAATGTAATTTATATTATAATAACAAAAAATAGAAATGTCAATATTTTTTCTAATTTTTGTAAAACTTTTCATCGCAAAATTCGACATTTTTCTACTTTTTGCTGTAAGTTTTATTTTTTATTTACCCCTATTATCCCTCCTAATATTCCAAATACAATTCCCACTATTATCATTATTATGCTTTGCATATTAAGGCTAAATCTAACATTTAAAAGACTTGAGATAAGATATAATATTAAAATATAACCTCCTCCTACTAATCCTCCATTCAATATACCATTTTTCTTTATATTGATATTTCCTATTGAACTTCCTATTAATATACTTATACCTGTTACAATTATTATTACTGGCCTTATTGTTTCTTCTCTTATATTTGTATATGCTAAAATTAGAGAAAATATTAATAGACAAATAATAGTAAATATAATTGATATTCCTATTCCTTTAAATATATTTTTTATTGTTTCTTTGTTTTTTTCTTGGTTTGCTTCCATTTCTACCTCCAAATTATATATATTTTTCTTATTTAATTTATATTATAAAAAAAAAGAAATAGAACTTTACAAATCTATTTCTTCTAATTTTTCTATTATTTTACATATAATATCTTCTCTATCAAATTCTTTTCCTGTTTCTTTTTTTAATGATGTTGCTATATTTTCTATTTCTTTTGAAAATTCATCCTCATTTACATTAAATCCAAAACTTATTAATAAATAATTTATTTTTTCTCCTTGTGTATGTATTTCTGTTAAAATTCCACATATTTTTTTACCGTTAAATAATAAATCATTAGGTTTTTTAATTTCTAATTTATATCCATATAGTTCATAAATAGCTTCCATTATTTTTTCTGCAATTTCTATTGTTAATTTTTTTAATTTTTCTATTTTACATTTTGGATATAAAATTATTGTAGCTGCTATATTTTTTCCTTCTCCTGTATACCAATTTCTTCCTTTTGTTCCTACTCCTCCTATTTGAGTTTCTGCTAATAACATTAATCCTTCTTGTTTTTTCTTTTCTGCTATCTTTTTTCCATAAATATGTGTTGATTCTATTTCCTTAAAATATTCTATTTTTTTTCCTATTATTTTTGTTCTTGCATTTTCTATTTTGTTTATATCCATAATTATAATACAAAATTCTTTATTTAAAGTGGCAAGAATATTGCAATCCCTTCTATATTTATAATATTTTATGCTGTAAAATTATTGCTATTATAATATTAAAAATATAGACCTTTGATTTTTTCAAAGATCTATTTTGGCTGGGCTGGCTAGATTCGAACTAGCGAATGCCAGAGTCAAAGTCTGGTGCCTTACCACTTGGCCACAGCCCAATATCTTATACAAATGGGGTGGAAGATGGGACTCGAACCCACGGTCTCCAGTGCCACAAACTGGCGCGTTAACCAACTACGC
>CALXZU010000052.1 GCA_944393325.1 uncultured Clostridia bacterium | reverse complement strand
AAAAAAATAAATAATAAAAAAATAAATAATAAAAAAATAAATAATAAAAAAATAAATAATAAAAAAATAAATAATAAAAAATAAATAATAAAAAATAAATAATAAAAAATAAATAATAAAAAATAAATAATAAATAATAAATAATAAAAAATAAAAAATAAATAAATTAAAAAATAAAATAAATAAAAATAAAACAAATTGAATAAAAAAGGAAGGAAGAATAAGTATGGAAATTGAAAATTTAGAAAAAAATAATGATTTAGAAATAGAAAAAAATTTAACAATTGAAAATGAACAGAAAGGATTTTTGGAAAGTACTTTAGGAAAAACAATTAATGCGGCAGTTGACATAGGAATTAGAGCATTATTACCTGATTTTATAGATGAGCAAATAATAAATATAAAAGATAACTTATTAGAATATGGATTAAAAGATGGAATAAGTAAAACGATAGAAGATGCAATTGATTTAGGAAAAAGTGCAATAGGAATTTTTACAGGAGACTTTGAGAACATTTCACAAATGCAAAGTGCAGTAAAAAATGGGGGATTAATAGATGGAGTTTCTAATTTGTTAGACATGGTATTAGATAAGGTAAGTAATGCAGGTTTAATCAATAATACAGTCGAGTCAACAATTAGACAGGGAAAAGACATAATATTAAGCAATGTAGAAAGTAATATAGAAAACACATTTAGTAGACAATATGAAGCAATAGAAAATGTAAATAATTATATTAATAACTGGAAAGAAAGTTTTGAAAAACAAGAATTTGAAAAAATGGAAATAGAATATCAAAATTTAGAAAACGAAATGAAAGAACTTGTACCAATTACTAAAACAATAGACGAAGTAAAGACAATTGAACTATTACATAATTTAATAAAAAATAATGGACAAAATTTCAACTTAAGTAATGAACAATTAGAATTAGTAGAAAAATTAAAATAATTAAAACATAGGAAAAAAATAATCGATAGAAAATTTTTACTATCGACTAAAATATATTGAATTATTTCTTACTTTCTTCTTTATTCGACTTAAAAAAAGAAAAGGAAGAAAGTAATATTTTGTAAACATATTCTCTCATATTATCAGGACTTTTCTCTAAAATGTTGATGATTTTTTTCATGGTAGTATTGTTTTCCGAAACGCCAAATAATATATATTCTGTAGAAACACCAGTAGCAAATGATATGGAGGCTAAGGTTGTTATACTTAAAGAGCGTTCTCCTCTTTCGATTTGTCCTAAGAAAATTTCAGAAATATTTATCATTTCAGAAAAAGCCTCTCTACTCATTCCTTGTTTCTTTCTTATTTCTCTAATTCGTTCTCCTATTTCTATATTGTTTAAAATATAACTTCTCATAATTAATCCTCCATATTATCAATTTATTATATAATATAAGTACTTGAAAGAACATATGCTTTTAGCATATAAAGAGCTTAAAAATAGAAAGCATAATCATAATAGTGTAAATAATTTAAGTTTAAATTCTAATTGAAAGTAAGAATATTTAAAATAATTTTGTTATAATTTTAAAAATTAAGAATAAATAAAAAACAAATTTTAAATAATAGATTATAACAAAATAAAAAATAATTTAGTTGGAGGAAGCAATGGAAGAAAATTTAAAAAAAGATATGATTAACTTAATATATAAAGCACAGGAAGAAAAGATAGACATGATTTTAAAACAAACAGATAAGATAATAAAAGATGAATTAAAAACAATTAATTTAGAAAAAATCATAGGAGTATCAGATATATCAGAAGAACTGAAGGAAGTTTTTGCTAAAATAGAAGACAACTATAATATTCGAATAAGTAGATATAATGAACAAATGTATAAAAAAGGGTTTATTGATGGTGTTAATTTTATGTTTAATTGTTTCCAAGATAATAGTAAATAAATAAATAATCTAAGAAAATTTTGATATAAAAATGTAATAAAAATACTATTAAATAAACAAATTCTTACTGAAATTACTTGCAAAATTTTTTCAGTTTTAGTATAATACAAATGTAGAAAAATACGAAGAAAAGAGGGAAAACAATGGGAGAAAGACAAGAAAGAAATGACGGAAAAATAATTGAAAGAGACATCGAAAAAGAAATGAGAACAGCATATATTGATTATGCTATGAGTGTTATAGTATCACGTGCACTTCCAGATGTAAGAGATGGTTTAAAACCAGTACATAGAAGAATTTTATATGCTATGTATGAAGATGGTATAACATCAGATAAACCATATAGAAAAAGTGCAAATACAGTAGGATCAGTTTTAGGAAGATATCATCCACATGGAGATAGCTCAGTTTATGATGCAATGGTAAGAATGGCACAAGACTTTTCAATGAGATATATGTTAATAGATGGGCATGGAAATTTTGGATCTGTTGACGGTGACGGAGCAGCAGCTATGAGGTATACAGAAGCAAGAATGTCAAAAATAGCAGGTTATATGCTAACCGACATAGAAAAAAATACAGTAGATTTTATGCCAAACTATGATGATAGACTTCAAGAACCAACAGTATTACCAGCAAGAGTGCCAGCATTACTTGTAAATGGCTCATCAGGAATAGCCGTAGGTATGGCAACAAATATTCCACCACATAATTTAACAGAAATTATAAACGGAATAATAAAAATAATTGACGAAGACGAAGTGACAGATGAAGATTTGATGACGGTTATAAAAGGACCAGACTTTCCAACAGAAGGAATTATATTAGGAAGAGAAGGAATTAAAAAGGCATATACAACAGGAAGAGGAAAAATAACATTAAGAGCAGAAACCAATATAGAAGAAATGAGTGGTAATAGACAAAGAATAATAGTTTCATCTTTACCATATCAAGTAAATAAAGCAAATTTAATAAAATCCATATCAGATTTATCAAAAGAAAAGAAAATAGAAGGAATTTCAGAATGTAGAGATGAATCAGATAGAAAAGATAAAGTTAGAGTCGTAATAGAACTGAAAAGAGACACAAATGCACAAGTAGTATTAAATCAATTATTTAAACATACACAAATGCAAACAACTTTTGGAATTATAATGCTTGCATTAGTAAATGGAGTTCCTAAAATATTAACATTAAGACAAGCATTAGATTGTTATATAGAACACAGAAAAGAAGTAATAACAAGAAGAACTCAATTTGAATTAGATAAAGCATTAGCAAGAGCACATATATTAGAAGGTTTAAGAATTGCTATAGATAATATAGATGAAGTAATTCAAATAATCAGGTCTTCATATGATGATGCAAAAGAAAGATTAATGGAAAGATTCGGATTAACAGATGTACAAGCACAAGCAATATTAGATATGAGATTAAAAACATTATCAGGATTGCAACGTGAAAAAATAGAAGAAGAATATAAACAATTAATGGAATTAATCGAACATTTAAGAGCAATTTTAGCAAGCGAAAAACTTTTATTTGATGTTATGAAAGAAGAACTAATTGAAATAAGAGATAAATTTGGAGATGACAGAAAAACAAAAATAGTAGCATCAGAAGCAGAAATAGAATTAGAAGATTTAATAAAAGAAGAAGAATGTGTATTAGCCCTAACACATTATGGATATATTAAAAGAATGCCTATCGATACATATAGAAGCCAAAAAAGAGGAGGAAAAGGCATAACAGGAATGGCAACAAGAGAAAATGATTTTGTAAAAGAAATCTTTAGTGCTTCAACACATGATACAATTCTTTTCTTCTCAAATAAAGGAAAATTATATAAACTAAAAGGATACGAAGTGCCAGAAGCAGGAAGAACGGCTAAAGGAACAGCTATTGTTAATTTATTAAGTTTAGACCCTGGAGAAAAAATATCAGCAGTAATACCATTACAAAATTTCGCAGAAGGAAAATATCTACTTATGGCAACAAAAAATGGATTAATTAAGAAAACGGCATTAAAAGAATATGATACAACAAGAAGAACTGGCTTACAAGGAATAACATTGAAAGACGATGATGAATTAATAGGAGTACGTTTAACTGATGGAGAAGATAATGTAGTATTAGTTACAAAAAAAGGTATTTGTATAACATTTGACGAAAAAGAAGTAAGGCCAATGGGAAGAGTATCACAAGGAGTTATAGGAATAAGATTAGATGAAGATGATGAAGTGATTGGAATGGAATCAGTAATAAATGGAGGAAAAGCAACATTACTTGCAATTACTGAAAATGGATTTGGAAAAAGAACAGAACTTGATGAATATAGAGTTCAAAAAAGAGGTGGAAGAGGAGTAATTACATATAAGATTACACCAAAAACAGGTACATTAATAGGAGTAAGAATTGCAACTGAAGATGATGATGTAATGCTTGTTACTGATACAGGTACAATAATAAGATTACAAGTAAAAGATATAAGTATCCTAGGAAGGTCAACACAAGGAGTTACTTTAATGAGAACAAGTGATGGTGGAAAAGTTGTTGGAATGGAAATTTTAAAACCAGAAAATGATAGTTTAGGAGAAGTTATATAAAAATTAATTGAAAAAATTAAATAATAATCCCCATTAATATAAAAAATATTAATGGGGGTTAATTATTTTATAAATCTTAAGTCATCACCAAAGAAATAATAAATATCATAAAAACCAGCAATCCTTGAGCCAATTCTTTCTTCATAATTATTAAAAATATCATTAATATTTAAATTAGTAGAAATAATAGTTTTTGTTATTTTATTATTCATATTTAAAATTCTGGTATTCAAAATAGTAAATAATTCACTAAGTTTCATACTATTTAAACTCTCAGTACCTAAATCATCGATAATAAGAAGGTCAGCAGTAAGGATAGATTTATAAATATCACTATTATCATAATTATTATAATTTTTATTTTTTGAAAATTTATAATCTATTATGCTCTCAAGTAATACAGGAGCAGTTTGATAAAGTACTGTTTTTCCGTTTTTTAATAATTCAGAAGCTATACAATTAGACATAAATGTTTTACCGTAAACCAGTATTTCCTACAAAAAGTAAATTTTTGTAATTAGGATTATCGAAATTATTCACAAATTCCATACATTTATCTCTAATATTTAAAATATTTTTCCTAGGTGAAATATTAGATTTATATTTAGCTACATCAACTTCATCAGAAAAAATATTAGGATTAAATGTAGAAAAGTTTTCTTTATACAAATTAGACATATTAGATTTATTGAAAGAATAATCTAATAATTTTTGTTTTAAACAAGAACACATAGAAGTTTTATAATTTTCATCAGTAACATAACCAGTATCCTTACAAATATTACATTCGTAATGTGGCTTTAAATAATTAGAAGGAATATTTAATTCAGCAAATATTTTCTCCTTTTCTTGCTTTAATAAAGAAACTCTTTCTTCAAGTTCTTTTTTTTCAAATTCATAATTATCTTTTTTCAAAATATTTTTAGCCACATTAATTGCAAAACTATTTAATTCCTCTTCGATTTCAGCTAATTTAGGAACATTTTTATATAAAGTTTCCTTTCTTTTATCTGCTGATATTTCAGCTTGTAATTTCTTTTTCTCAAATTCCTTTAGTAGAGAATTTAAAATTTCATTTGCCATTTAGTCCTCCTTAATATCTGAATTTACAACATTACTATTAGCATAAAGAAAATCTAAATTATTATATCTGCGTTGTTCATAATTTGCCTTTTTTACATTTGCTTTTAATTCTTTTGTATTCTTTTCCTGACTTTTTCTTTGTTCAATAAAAGCATTTACTTGTTCAGGAGTTTTCAATCCTCTTTCATGCCAATCTGAAATTAGTTTATTTATATATTCAAAAGTAGGATTTTGTTTAAAAACAGTTCTTTTTAAAGCAATTTCTATAATATCCATATCATATCCAAAATTAGTAACCCAATTTTCAATATAAGCCTCCTCATACTGAGTTAGACCATTATGTTTGCCAAGCTTTTTTGCAATAGACTTTTTCAATTTATTTAGTTTTTCTTGCCTTTGATAATAAATATCTAAATCGTTCCAAGTTTTAACACTATTAGAAGCCCATGCTTCAGCAACAGTTTGAATATAATTTCTATGCAGAGCACTACGTTTATAACAGTAGTCAAATAGAGCAATCATAACTTGTTCATCAAAATTATATTTCCTAAACCATAAATCAATATCATTATACCAAGAAGGTCCCATAATACCTTGGAAGTACATATTATTAATATGAGTAATAGCTTTTGTTCTTGATTTATTTTTAGCATTTTGTTCAAGTTTTTCCTTAGAAAGACTAAGATTAGGAGTATATAAATTATGAAGAGTTGCTTCTTGAAGATCAACAATTATATAACCTGTAGTTTTTTTAGTAAGAAGACCATGTTCTTCTAAAAATTTAGTTCCATCATTAATATCTTTTAAAGGTATATTTAATTTTTTAGATAAATCATTTAATTTAACATCTTTACCATATTTAGATAAAAATATTAGATAAAGATATATTTTTAAATAATTACCAGGAATTTCAGACAAATGCTCAGCAAAGAAAATGTCCGGAATTGGTGTTTCAGAAAATAAAAGTTGTTTATCATTCTGTTCTAATTTCATTTAAAATCTCCCCTAATCTTTTTTATATTGTATATCAAATTATAACTTTTTTAGACAAAAAATTCAAGTTAAATTTTTATAATTTTTACCATAAAAATATAATTTTTGTTTAAAAATAAATTTAAACAAATATCTTATTACAGTAACAATATTTTCGCCATGAAAGCCCGAAAAACTAAGTAACAAAAGAGGAAAGCAAAGTGTAATAAACACAAAGACTTTAACATCAATTGAGTCAAATATTAGATTTACTAATATAAGAACAATTACATACCAAATTAAATTAACAAAAGCAGTGGTATAATCGATAATTCCTAAAATTTTATTTTTAAAATGATAGTTTTGCGGAAAAATAAATTTCAAAAAATCACCTCCTACCTGTGTATTAAAGATTTCACAGATTGTGAAACATTTGTGGAAATTCCACCTATAAATTGTCTTACAAAAGTATTTGCTCTAATTAATGCATAAATTCCACCAACATATACAAATTTATTAAATAAATTTGTAGCTGAATAATCTAAAGAAAACAATATAAGTAATACTAAAGACACAATTATTTGGATAAATAGTAATGAAAATAAATTTTTAAGCCAAGACTTAAAAAACCAAGATGTAGTTTCTAAACTAAGAGAAATAAATGCAAAAGGAGCAAGTAAAACAAATACTTTAACCATAATATATCTTAATGAATATGAAAAAACTAAACTAAGTAGTGATATACTAAGAGTACTTTTAATTAGCCCATCTACAGAGAAGATATTTAAAGAACTTGTATCAACAGCTATATTTGCATTAATAGTATTTATTAGCTCAGAAAAGCAGATTTCTTTATTAAAGAGATTTTTTCCTAATTCTCTAATTGCTAATGATATATATGAATTTAAATCTAAAATAATTTCTATAATAAAAAATGAAAAATTCATGCAAATACCAAATAGAACCACTTTCAAAATAAAACTAAAAGGAGAATCAACTCTATTATAGGTTATATGAGACATTAAGTATTTAAATCCATAATATAAAATAAAGCCTAAAAGAAGAGAATTAGCAATTAGCAAAATACCATTAGAGGTTGATGTTCCGAATAATTTTTCAAAATTTTTATCATTTAAAATATCTGAACTAATAAAAGTTATTTGATCTAAAACTGAATATAGGTTATTATCTATGGATGCAAATAATGTTTCAAAAATAGTATTTATCGTATCAATAATTGTTTGTGTAATATTATTAGTACCTTCCAAAATAACCTCCTATTCTATTAAAGATTTAATTGCAGATAATATTAAATCAATTGCTAAGATAAAAGCGTAGGAAAAAAGAGTTCCCTTAATTATCTTTTTACCAGTTCTAATTTTTTCTTCATCTCCGAAACTAAATTTTTTCATAAAAATACCACTACCGACAGCAACTGCAGCTGCTGGAGTTGCTATTTTTAAAATCCAACCTTCGATACTTTCAAAAGCTGAGTTAATTTTATCTACAATTTCTGGGTCACCCCATGCAAAAGTAAAATTTCCCATTATAAAAACTAATAAAATAGAGAAAATAATTGTAAAAAATATATAAAATAATTTCTTTTTCAAACTAATCAATCCTTTCAATAATATATTAAAGTTTATAAAGGTAAACTTAAAACCTATTCTTTAAAATGAGGAAACATATATAATTTCTTAGGTGGATAAATCACGTTTCCATCAGATAAAAATGTAAGAGCAGTAAAAGTTTCTAAATTTTGAGTGAAAAATTTTGACTCATATATGTAATCATTTTGTACATAAGTACTGTAACTTTCTGAAATATTAGAGTTCTGAGAATTTAAAGTATTAGTAATATAGCTAAAATTAGTTTCTTTTGCACTTTCTGATATACTTTTTGAAATTTTTTCTTTATCTTCTTTACCAAGTTGTTTTTGAGCTTCTTCGATTGTAAAAATATCATCTGTTCTAAACCAAATCTTATTAATTAAATTTTGAACTATAACTTTAACAGAAGATTCATCTTTTAGAGTGGTTTTTAAGGATGAATAACTTTGTGTACTTAAAATATTTATACATTTAGCTTCTCTACTTAAAGAGAAAAACTCACCATCAGTCTTACTTGCAAATTTATCATATTCATCACAAATAAATGCTGATTTATTTACATGATTTTTAGCTAAATGAGCCATTACTTCTGTTTGAAAATCAAGTTTTAAATATGTTGCAATTATCTTAGAAAGAGTATTATATTCGAAAATATTCATATTTAAAACGACAATTTTTCCTTTATTTAAAACTTCATCAAAACCAGTAAAAGTTAATTTGTTTTTTGGCGGACAAAAAGTGTTTTTTATATCATAATCAGAAACAAAAGTACCAGTTATTCTTGTGATTTCAGATATTAAAATACCTTTAGTCCTGTTATCTAAATTATTAAATTCTTTTTCAAAAAAATTTAAACTAGCATTTAATTCGTAAATTTGCTTATTACTAAATTTTGATGAAATAAACAAATTTCTTAAAACAAAAATTTTTTCTTTGTAATAATTATCAATAGTTACTAATTTGTGAAGTTCTTCAAAAGTAACATAGCCGTTATTATAAAGCCTACACAATTTTATACATTCTGCTAAAACTTCTTCTGCTTTATCAAGCCAATAACTTTCAGAATTATTTTCTGAAAACAACAATAAAATTGTTTTTAATCTATTAGCTAAAACTTGTGCTTTTAAATTGGGTTTGTGCAATGGATTATAATAAACGTTAGAATTTAATTCTAAAACTATTAAATCTTCCTCGAGATGATATTTTTTAACATATTCAAGTACTTGTTTATAGTAATTTCCTTTTACATCAAGTATTAGCATGCCAATTTTATTATTTAAATTGTTAGAATTATATTCTAATAATTGTCGTGTAAAAGGATACATAGCACTTGAAGTCTTACCTGAGCCTATTGTTCCAGTTATTAAAAAGTTTTGATATAACCCGCTTTCTGGTATATAGACAATATTTTTATTTTCATCTTTTCCCACTTTTAAAAATAAACTTTTTTTGAAATTATTACTTTTCATATTTTTATTGGCTATTTTATTCTTATTATTTTTTTCTATGGAATTTGATTTGATATTTTTAAAAAATTGAATTAATTTTAATATAATTCTTGTATATACAAAGTGACCAATTAAGAAAAAAGAAATTGACGATGTGAATATATAAGTTATTTTTATAAGTTGCCACAGCTCAGGATTCTTTGTGCATATATCAAATGGATGTATGCCATATGGTATTATTACTTCGGTTGCTTCATAAATTGGTCTAAATATTTTAAAATTAAAAAAGCTACAAAACAATAAAAACACAAAGGAAAATAATATACTTTTTTTTGTTACTAAAATATAAACACCTCCCTTCTAAAAGAATTTCTTTTTAATTTCTAATTTAGCACCTTGCTTATTATGGAATAAAAAGATATCAAAAAAAGTGTAAATTGAATATAAAGTGATAAAAAGATAAATAATAAAACTAATAAAATAAAAATTAATTAAACTAGAAATATTACCACCACCTTACAATTTATAATATAATACAACATTTTTGATATTTTGTCTATACTTTTTTTGAAATTTATGATAAAATTATTATTGGAAGTTAAAATAAGGAGGTTGAAAATGGAATTTAATAAAGATACAAAAATTGGTGAATTATTGGAAAAAGCACCTGAAAAAGCAGAAATATTATTAGATATGGGAATGCATTGTTTAGGTTGTCCAGCTTCACAAATGGAAACATTAGAAGAAGCATGTATGGTACATGGAATTGATGTAGAGGAAGTTGTTGCAAAATTAAATGCATAAAACCATGAAATTTAGTAAAAAATATAAAAAAATAAAAAAAATTGTTACTGTTCAGACTTAAGTAATAAAAAATATCCTAATTAGCTATATGCTAACTGGGATATTTTTGTATATATTA
>CALXZU010000051.1 GCA_944393325.1 uncultured Clostridia bacterium | reverse complement strand
ACATATACAAAAATATCCCAGTTAGCATATAGCTAATTAGGATATTTTTTATTATTTAAGTCTGAACAGTAACTTTAATTTATGATAAAATCACCTTAAAAGTTTAGAAACGAATATTTCAACCTAAATGTATAAAAATAGAAATTATAGCCAAAATAAGAAGGTGGAATATCAAATTGTTTTGCTACATATTCCCTACCATAATGATTGTTAAGATAATAATTTACTACTTTTAATTTTAATTCTTCTGAATATTTTGACATATAAAATGAACCCTCCTTATTAAACTTTTTTGTCTAATATTTGGGGTTCACTTCAAAAGAGCCTAAGCTCTTTTTTCTATTCTGTTCTTAATGCTTCTACTGGATCTTTTTTGCTTGCCATTTTTGCTGGTATTAGTCCTGCTATTATTGTTAAGAACATGCTAATTAATACAAGTATTAATCCTGCTAAAGGTTCTAATGTTGCTTTTATTGCTACTCCTGATAAAGCATATATTAGACTATTTATTGGTATGCTTAAAGCTATTGTTATTCCTATTCCAATTAGTCCTGCTATTAATCCTACTATAAATGTTTCTGCATTGAATACTTTTGATATGTCTTTTTTAGATGCTCCTATTGCTCTTAATATTCCTATTTCTTTTGTTCTTTCTAATACTGATATATATGTTATTATTCCTATCATTATTGATGATACAACAAGTGAAATACTTACAAATGCAATTAAGGCATAACTTACTGCATCTATTATATTTGTAACAGATTTCATCATTGTTCCTACTAAGTCTGTGTATGTTATTACATTTTCTTCTTTACCCTCATCTTGTTGTTTTTTATTATATTCTTCTATTGCATTTGAAATCCTTTCTTTATCATCAAATGTTTTTGGGTATATTAATATTGATGTTGGTTCTTCTATATTTACTGCTCCTAATTTTTCTAAGTTACTTTCATATGTTGCTTTACTATTTTCTCTATATGTTTCCATTATATCTGCTATTTCTTCTGGTGACATTTGTGATATTGCTATTTGTTGTTCTTGGCTCAAGTTTTGCATATTAAATACTTGTTCTTCTTCATTTTCTGAAAATTCTAATCCTGTGAATACATTTATAGTTTCATTTTCTTTTTGTTCTTTTACAATTTGAGATTCGTTTGTTTTGTTTATTACATATTCTTCTAAATCTTTTATATATCCTATTCCTCCTGCCATACTGGTTGCTGCACTGTTTTCATTTTGTTTTATTATTCCTACAACTTTTATGTTTTCTGCTTCATTTATTTTTTCTTTCATATATTCTTCGTCTTCTTGTTTATTTACCCATAAGCCATTTTCTTTTTCATAATAGTCAGTATTTAATATTATTTTAAATGATAAGTCTAATAATTCATCATAAGTATATGTTGTGTTTTCTGGTTCTTCTACTGTTTCTCCATTTTGTAATTTTCCCATCATGTTTTCTAATTCGTTTTGTTCTTTTATTCCTAATGAATATAATACATAGTCATTTATTCTATTGTTTCCGTCTACAATTAGTACTACTTCATTATAGTTTTTAGGCCATTGCCCTGCTAATAAATCATATTGCGAGTGTAATAATTCTTCATTGTCTAACATTTTTGTCCATACATCTGTATTCATAAAACTAATTCCATTTTGCTGTTCTCCTGCCATTGCTCCCATTCCTAATTTTTCCATAACTGTACTTGGATTTACTTTTACAATTCCTGAACTTGTGTCTTCTTTATATAAGTTTAAATTTAAATTATATTCATATTGTATTGAGTTTGTATAATCTTTTATATCACTTTCATTACTTTCTAAGTATTTTTTAAATTCTGTTAAATTATTATTTTCTACTTTGTTTGATATTGTTGATAACATTTCTGTCATTATATTTTGTGAGTGGATTTTTCCGTCGTCTGTGTTTTCTTCTTCATCACTATCTTCTTGCATCATTGTTTCTAACATACTTGATGTGTCTATTGTTGCTTCTTCTATTGATATTGGATATGATGATAGTGTGTCTTCTTCTACTTTATTTATATAGTTTTGTATTCCAGTAGATAATGACAATATTAATGCTATTCCTATTATACCAATGCTTCCTGCAAATGCTGTTAAAATTGTTCTTCCTTTTTTTGTCATTAAGTTGTTTAGACTTAAATTTAATGCTGTTAAGAATTTCATTGATGTTCTTCTTTTTTCTTTTTCTGTGTTTTTTTCTTGTGCTTTACTTTCACATGGATTACTATCGTCTGTAATTACTCCATCTAATATTTTTATTATTCTACTTGAATATTCTTCTGCTAATTCTTTATTATGTGTTACCATTATTACTAATCTATCTTTTGATATTTCTTTTAAAATATCCATTACTTGTTTACTAGTTTTAGAGTCTAATGCTCCTGTTGGCTCATCTGCTAAAATTATACTTGGATCGTTTACTATTGCTCTGGCAATTGCCACTCTTTGCATCTGTCCACCTGATAATTGATTAGGTTTTTTATGTATTTGTTCTCCTAATCCTACTTTATTTAATGCTTCTTTTGCTCTTTTTCTTCTTTCTTTTTTATTTACTCCTGACAATGTTAGTGCAAGTTCTACATTTGATAATATTGTCTGGTGTGATATTAAATTATAGTTTTGAAATACAAATCCTACTGAATAATTTCTATATGCATCCCAGTCTTTGTCTTTGAATTCTTTTGTTGATTTTCCGGTTTATTATTAAGTTCCCAGATGTATATCTATCGAGTCCTCCTATTATGTTTAAAAGTGTTGTTTTTCCACAACCACTTTGCCCTAATATTGATACAAATTCACTTTCTCTAAATTCTATATCTACACCTTTTAAGGCATGTACTACTGTATTTCCTGATTTATAGTCTTTGGTTATTTTTTCTAATTTTAACATATTTTTTCCTCCAGCATAATTATATGTAATTTTTTTAGTTTTAGTCAACATTATTTTGTAACTTTTTTGTGAAATTTAGAATTTATTATTTAACAATTATAATTATTAATAATATTTTTTTAGAACAAAAAATGACTCAAGGCTTCGAAAGTTTCTTGAGCACCACTTTGTTTATTCATATTTTTTTCTAATTAACAATAAAATTTAAAAATATATTATTGGTCTAAATGATACGTCATTTTCTGTATATGTTTCTGAATTAAAATAACGCTTAGATGTATATGCATTATTATTATATATTCCTCCTACACAAGAACATGGCTTATCATCATTACTAAAAGTTTCTGTTGACCATTCTATATAATTACTTGCCATATCATATATATTACATATTATATCTTCTATATCTAAATTATTAGTTCCTTTAGTTGCAAGTTCATTTTTATTTATACTATCTTGCATTGAATAAGGTTTTTCTTTATTTTCTCTATCATCACATTTTTGTGCAAAAAGAATAGCTCCCATCCATGCATAACTATTTATTAAATCACTTTCAAAATTACTACTACTATACATATTTCTACTTAAATTTGCAGCTTGTATTTGTGTTACATAAGCATACACATAATCATCTGATTTTACTGTTAATTGTGTTAATTTATCATCATCTGTTTTTTCTGCTCTTAAATTATTTGTCCTTGCTTCATATCTCCCTATATAATACCCACCAGTTTTACTTACTTTTTCTAAAAACATTTCTATATCTTTTGCATGGACATTTTTAGTTTCGCTATTTTTTAATGCCTCTTGGTAAAAACTCTGATCTGATAAATTATATTGCCTTAGTTCCTCCATTGGATCTGTTTTTGATAATTCTTCATTTATGGTTCCATCTTCATTAAACACATATCTTCTTAAGATTATATCAAATACTGTTCCATCTTTTTTCTTTATATTCTCTCCTACTGGTATCCATACAAATTGACTACCTTTTGTTTCTTCATTTGTTACATCTTCTATTACTATTCCATCTTCTACATTGCTTCCTGGATTTACAACTTTAAATCCTGCTGGAATTACTACTTTATTTCCTAAAGCATCATATACTGTTGTATTAGTTGTTTCTTTTCCTGTAACCTCTATTAGTGTTGCTCCATTTGTCGCACCTTCTATATATTGTTCATAATTTTCAATAACATCTTCTTCTTTTTTTCTTGCTTCTTTTGTTTCATCTTTTGCTTTTTTACTTTGAGTTAAAATTCCATTTTCTCCTGTTAGCATTGCTATTGATATTCCGAGCTAAAATTAACAAAACTATAATTGTAACTACTAAAGCTATTAATGTAATTCCTTTTTTATTTTTTAATATTTTCTTCATTTTAAACCTTCTCCTTTGCATATTTTTGTATTCACTGGTGATACTTTCGATATAATAATATATTTAATATTTTATTTTGTCAAGGAAATTTAATATTTTTTCTTTTTTCGTTTCTCCAGTGGTAACATCATATCTTATTTTTCTTATAAAATTTAAAAAAGTAGATTAAAAGGAGTTATTACAAAATGTATCAATGTAGTAAATATAATAATAGATTAAATGTTACAGGCAAAAAAATAAAAGAATTAAGAATAAAAAATAATCTCTCACTTTCTGAACTTTCTACAAAACTTGCCTTAATGGGAATTGATATTCCAAAACCTTCTTTACACAAATTAGAAACTGGAAAACGAATTTTAAAAGATTTTGAGCTTTATGGTTTAGCCAAAATATTTAATGTTCCTTTAGAAGAAATACTTTCTGATTTTATATCTGAATTAGAAAAAGATAATATTTTTTAAAATATAGGTAGCTTTAAAATATAGCTACCTTTATTAAAATTCTATGTTTATAATTTTTTCTTTTTCATAAAGTGAAAAAAGTTCCAATTTAGTCTTGAATTTATTTTTGTTTTAGTATAATATATAAAGGAAAGTTTATATATTACATAGGAGGATAAAAATGCCAAGAAGAACAAAAGAACAAATTGAATTAGAAAACAAAGAAAAAGAACCAAAAAAAGTAACAGCTACAACTACTAAAAAAACTACAAAAACGACTACTAAAAAAACAGGAACTACAAAAAAGAAAACTACTTCAAAAAAAGTAGAAACTAAAGAAAGTACTAAAACAGCAAATAAAAAGACTACAACTAAAAAAGTTACTAAAAAATCAAGTACAACTACTAAAAGAAAAACAGTAGCAAAAAAAGTAAAAATAGAACCAGTAGAATATTATGATTTACCATATCGTTATAATCAAACAGTTGTAAAAGTTTTAGCACAAACACCATCTACCCTATTTATTTATTGGGATATATCTGACGAAGACAGAAAAAATTATGAAAAACAATATGGTGAAGATTTCTTCAATAACACAAAACCTGTTTTAGTAGTTTATAATGATACTTTAGGTTATAATTTTGAAGTAGAAATAAATGATTTTGCAAATAGTTGGTATTTACACGTAGCTGATAGTAAATGTGATTATAGAATAGAACTTGGTAGACGTCCTATTGTAAAAACTGAAAAATTAAAAGATGATTATATATATGTTACAACTTCAAATGAAATGCAAGCACCTAATGATAGAATATTATTTAACAAAGAACAAAAAATGGTTTATTACAGAAATGTAAAAACAGGTACTATTACAGAAAAACCAATAAATACTTTATCATTTATTACAAATATGGGAAAAATTTATGATATATACGAAATATACAAAGAAATATACCAAAATGAAGATGTAGAAAATATTTATGATTTGAAAAATCCTTCATCACATCCATCTTCATAAAAAAAGAGACACTGGGGACGGGTCTTAGTGTCTCATTATTTTTTGGTTATGCTTTAAATAAAAAGGAGAATTTAAAATGCAAGAGAAAAAAGGTTATGTAAGTTTTGTTTTACATGCACATCTTCCATTCATACATCATCCTGAAAGTGATGATTATTTAGAAGAGTCTTGGCTTTATGAAGCTATTTCAGAAACATATATACCATTACTTACTAATTTTCAAAAATTAGTAGATGAAGGAGTTGACTTTAGAATCACAATGTCAATGACCCCTCCTCTACTTTCTATGCTTGATAACAAATTATTACAAAGAAAATATATTAAATATTTAAAAAGACAAATAGAATTATCAAAAAAAGAAATAAAAAGAACAGCTGGTGATGAAAGATTAAATAAACTTTCATATTATTATTTTGATAGATATTCTAATGACCTTCATCTTTTTAAAGATGTTTATAAATGTAATTTAATTGAAGGATTTAAACATTTCCAAGATATTGGAAAATTAGAAATTATAACTTGTGGTGCAACACACGGATATTTTCCTATCCTTTACGTTAATGAAAAAACTGTTAAAGCACAAATTGCTGTCGGGGTACAAACATATGAAAAATATTTTGGAAGAAAACCTCGTGGTATTTGGCTTCCAGAATGTGGATACATACCAGAAGCTGATAAATATTTAAGAGAATTTGGAATTCAATATATTATAACAGAATCACATGGAATACTATATGCAGACCCTACTCCTATTTATGGTACATTTGCTCCTATTGTTTCTCCAGAAGGTGTAGTTGCATTTGGGCGTGATATAGAATCTTCAAGACAAGTATGGAGTTCTATTAATGGTTACCCAGGAGACTTTAATTATCGTGAATTTTATCGTGACATTGGCTATGATGCCGACTATGATTATATAAAACCTTATATTGCACACAATGGCGTTAGAGTTCATACTGGAATTAAATACTATAGAATTACTGGAAAAACTGAATTTAAGGACTATTATAATGTTCAATGGGCAAAAGACTCAGCAGAAAAACAAGCAGGACATTTCCTAGATTGTAGAACAGCACAAATAAATCATTTATCATCATTTATGGAAAAACCTCCTATTATTCTATGTCCATATGATGCCGAACTTTATGGACATTGGTGGTATGAAGGTCCATATTGGTTATATATTTTATTTAAAAAAATTTATTATGATGACTGTAATTTTAAATTAATAACACCATCTGAATATATAGACAAGTACCCTGATATACAAATTGCATCTCCTTGCCGTTCAAGTTGGGGTGCAAATGGTTATAGTGAAGTATGGCTTAATCAAACAAATGACTATGTACATAGACATTTACATGTTGCAGGAGACAGAATGTGTGAACTAGCTTCACTCTACCCAAACGCTAAAGGTTTAAAGAAAAAAGCATTAAATCAATGTGCAAGAGAATTACTATTAGCCCAAAGTAGTGACTGGTTATTTATTATTACAAATGGAACTATGGTTGATTACGCAAAAAAAAGAATAAAAGATCATATAGGTCGTTTTACTAAATTATATTATCAAATAAAAGAAAATAAAATTGATGAAGATTTCTTAAAAGATATCAATAAAAAAGATTGTCTATTCCCTGATATTGACTATAACATTTATGGATAGCCGTTTTGGGGACAAACGAAAAATAACTATAAAAAATACATCTTTATAAAAGGTGTGTTTTTTATTTTATATATTTTTAATAATATGATCGACTTTTTCCATCCCTAAAATTGACTTCCATATTTTACTTCTCACACTTTTTTACAACCTGCATAGTATAATGTATAAGTTTTGCTTATTTAGTAGATACTATTTTTTAGAAAGGAGCTTTTTAAATGAAATCTTTATGTATAAAAACAAATAATCCTATTTTAATAGATTATCTACTAAACGAACTAAAATATTTAGAATTAGACAATATTTGTTTTTTAAGCAAAGAATTTAAACATTTCCATAATGTAATTATACATTATAAAGGTGATGCCAACTACATTTTTTTAGATAAAATTTCCAACATATTATCTCTTCTCGTCATTGATGAATTAGAAGAATATTTTATAAATTCTCTTCTTATACAAAATTATTTTTACTTTGACGCTATTGAAAGAAAAGAGATTTTAAATATTTGTTTTGATATTATGGCTGAAGATTTTTCATGTAATTTTGATAAAAAATTCAAATGCCTTTATAGTTCTTTCTATGATTTTTTACAAAATAACAGAAATTTATACTTAGGTGGCTTTATAAATTTTAGAATTAAAGACTATTTCAAAATTTTAGATACTATTATTACTGAAGCTGTTAATGCTTATATTATAGAAAAAGAATATTTAGAGTTTATTTCTCTATTAAAATTATATATTAACTCTCAAAGTAGTAATTGTAACATTGTTCATATTATTTATTCTAATTCAAATACTATTTTGTTAGATGAATATAAACAAATTATTGATATATCTCAAGATTGTTTAAATACTAAATATTTAAGCGATATTTCTTTTTCTACTAATGATTATACATTAAATTCATTACTTACACTTCTTCCTAAAAAGATATATATACATTTAATTGATAATTGTGCAGATGATTTTATTAACACTCTTAAAGCTATTTTTGAGGACAGAATTTCTATTTGTACTGATTGTAATATTTGTAGCCTTTATAAAAACTCAAAAAAAGTAAAAAGCCCTAATACTATATAATATTGGGCTTTTTTGTTTTAATAAATGAATCTTTAAGATAATGAATTTACTGTTTCTTCTAATCCAGGTAATAATGCATTTGTTAAATCTTCATCAGATACTATTTTCCATTCTTTATCTTCTTTTACTGCATTTATTGTTGCATTTATTGTTGTTGTTTGTATATCTTCATTTTTTAATTCTTCTATAAAATATTTTTCAAAGTCTTCACTTGAGAAACTTTCTGTATTTCCGCCTCCTGTTATTGCTCCTTTTACTGCTTCTAATGCTTTTTGCATATAATTATTTACTATTGTTTGGAAATCTTTTGTTGTTATTTCAACCTCTATTGTCGCTGTATTATCATCATTTTCTGATACCTTGTCTATTTTCCATTCTAATTTTTCAAATAATAGTTTTTGTGCTTCTCCTTCTAAATCATCTGTTGATAAATCCATTTCTCCACTTAGATATTGTTGTGCTTTTTCAAAATCTCCTGCTTTTAAATTTGTAAGTAATGAATCTAAAGATTTTTTAGGTGCACTTGTTGTTATTATCATAATTGTCAATATTGCGGCAATTAATAATACTATTACAACTACAATAACTGTTGGTAGCCATGTAGCTTTTTTTTCTGTAGATTTATCTTTTTTCTTTGTTTCTTTTTCTATCTTTTTTGTTTCCTTAGTATCCGCTTTTTTAAACTTTGTGTCTTCTTTTTTTACCTCATTTTTTGTTTCTACTTTTTTATTTTCTTCTTTAATATCTTTATTTTTTTCTTCCATACTACCCTCTCCTTTTTTTCTTATGCTTAAATTATATATTAAGTATTTCATTTTTTCAACATTTTTTTAAAGTTTTTTTACTTTTAAAATTTTTATTTTCCAATTTTTATAATTATATCTTGTCAAGGTCTTTTTACTTGTGATGCTACTGTTACAAAAAACCATAGTGCAAATATAAATGTAAATATATATATCAAAATTGTAAGTACTACTCCTACGTAAAATGATACATTTAATGTATATACAAACCATCTTATTATTTTTTTGTTTATTCCTGCTAATCCCTTTTCATAACTATTATTTTTTGCTGTGACAAATTCTGTACTAGGTACTCTATATATTTCTGATAATTTATATATCATGTCTAAGTCTGGATATTTTAATCCTATCTCCCATTTTTTTATATCTTTTTCTGATAAATTGCTATTATCTAATTTCTCTAACAGTTCTACTCTTGATAATCCGCTTCTTTGTCTTAATTCTATTAATAATTCTTCTATTCCTTTTTTATCTTTTATATATTTTTCATCCTCTTCTTGCCTTTTATTTTCTGCTTTTATTTCTCTTCTTATTTCTTCTATTAATCTTCCCATATTTTTCTCCCTTTTATTTTTCTTTATTATATTTATAATAATTAGAAAAATCAATAGAAAAATAAAAAATATGATGTATTTTATTACAGAAATATTATTAAATTTTTCTAAAGAGAAAAAGACAAGAAACTTCTTGCCTTTTCTCTTTCCAAGATTAATTGTTCTTGAAATGTGATTTAGATAATAACAACCCTAGTTATTCTTGCACCAAAAAGTTTAGAATTTGGCTGTGCTTTTGGAATAGAAAAATCAATATTAGTAAAAGTTATTTTTTTGAAAAACATTGCAAACATCTGAATTCCATTAAACACATCTCCATCAATTGAAAGTTTCTCGCGCTTTTTTTCAATTACCAAATCACATTCTGAAGATGCTATTATATCTTCAAACAGTCCTATCATTTTTTCAAAACTTTCAGGTTCAGAAATAAGTTCTGCCTTCCAATGTGCATATGAGCAAATATTTCTAACGTTTATAGAAAACTTTGGAGTTTTCTTTTTACTCTTTTTGTCCCTAAAACTAAGAATAGGAACATCTGGGTTGTTTTCTCTCATACCTTCAAAAACAATCTCAAACCTAGCTGACATAATTTTCCTTTCTCGAAAGTATATAATCACATTTGCTTTTAGCTATATAATTATATCATATTTTAAATTATTTGTCATATTATGTTACTTTATTTTTTCTAAAACTTTATTTAACATTTCTTTATAATTTTTTAATTTTTCTTGTTCTTGCTCCACTTTAGCTTTAGGGGCTTTGTTTAGAAAACCTGGATTAGAAAGCATTTTTTCACATCTTGCAACTTCTCCTTCCAGTCTTTTTCTTTCTTCTTCTAATCTTTTTTTCTCTTCTTCTTTATCTATTAATCCTTCTTGTGGAATATA
>CALXZU010000050.1 GCA_944393325.1 uncultured Clostridia bacterium | reverse complement strand
CTAAACCAATTATCTACCATATCTTCAAATAAAAATTTTATTTCATTATTAGGTAGAACTACTTTATATATCCCTCTTATTAAATCCACTGTCTCTACTACTTTTAAATATCCTGTTTGTAACATTAATCCCCAGATGTTTTCTTCCTTGTTCTCTATTCCTACTATTATTGTTTCTAAATCTATTTTTACTTCTACTGGTTCATCATTTAATAATTTTATCATTTTTTCTTTTACTATATTTGATTTCTTAAATGTCATCTTTATTAAATCATTTGAACTTGTATTTACCCAATATGGTTTTAATACTCTATCTGCCAAGTAATTTAATATACTCCATGGGTTATATATTCCCTCTACATTTCCTATTTTGTATCCATCATACCATTTTTTTATTTCTTCTTCATTTTCTTTTAAATCAAAATCAGAAATTACTTTTTTCATTTCTTCGCTTGTTATTCCAAAATCGTCTGCAAATTCATTATCCATTATTGTATATACTTTAAGATTATTCATTCCACTAAATATACTTTCTTTTGCTATCCTACTTACTCCTGTTATTACCGTTTTTTCTAAATATGGATTATCTTTAAATGTTGTTGTATAAAATGATTTTAGAAAATCTATTGTTTCAGAATAATAACCTTTTACATATGCAGTCTGCAATGGTACATCATATTCGTCTACTAATAATATTACTGGTCTATCATAATATATATATAACATTTTAGATAATATTTTTAAACTATTTATCAAATCTACATCTGTTGCCTCTGCTTTTAATATTCTATTAAATATAGCTTTTTCTCCTTCAGATAAATCTTGGTTTTCTAATATATATTTATGCTCATAAAACATATCCATCATTATTGTTTTCATTTGCATTATCATATATTTATAATTCATTAACCCTGCATCCTTTAGAGTTAAATATATTACTGGGTAATATCCTAATTTTGATGTATAATATTCATCTTGTTCCATTATTTTTAAATCTTTAAACAATTCTTTACTATCTTTACATTTTATATCAAAATAATATCTTAACATACTCATATTTAATGTTTTTCCGAACCTTCTCGGACGTGTTACCAATATTACTCCTGATTGATTATCTATTATATCTTTTATATACATTGTTTTATCTATAAAGTAATTGTTTCTTACTCTTAATGCTTTAAAATCACTTATTCCTACTCCAATTCCTTGCACTTTATTCCTCCTAATTATTTTTTACTCATTCATTATATCACACAACTTATAGTTTTTTCAATAAATTTTAATTTTTAACATTAATAGTTGTTAAAAAATTTTGGCTTTATTATTAAAAGAGCTGTAAAACAGCCCTTTAGTTTTTTGTATTGACCATGATATTAGAAATTACTAGCAAATATGGATTTAAATTAAAATTACTTGTAACTTTTTTTACACCCTCTACACTCTCTATATTACTTACTAATTTTTTAGCATTTTCTATACTAGTCTCTACTACAAAATATGCAGGAAGAGGATTATTTTCTGTTTCATAACCTGAAAGTAAATTTGCATTTTCTTTAAACTTATCTTTCATATCATTTAAAGCATCTTCTTTAGAATAATATTTAATCTTAGCATTTTTATCTATATTTAATATATAACTTTCTATATTATCTAATTTTTCTTGTGTTATATTATCTTCAATATATATTTGTACTTTTCTTGCCTCTTTATAATAATAAATAAATACTCCTATATTTAGCAAAATGATTATTAATAATATTATTCCAATTATCATAATTAATTTATTTTTTTTATTCATTTTTTTGTTTACATTTTTTAAATAATCAATTTCTTTTTCTTGTTCTATTTTTTCTTGTTTTTCTTTATCATTTTCTTCCTCTTCTAAATCATTTAATATTTTCTTACAATCAGAACATTTTTCTATATGTTTTTCTACTAAATCTTTTGATGCATTATGTAATGTTTTATCTTTATATCCAAATAATAAATCTTGTACTATTTCACATTCCTTATTCATCTTTTACCTCCTTTAATTTTTCTTTTCCTCGGAAGAATGTAACTCTTGCCCAAGTTGTAGTTTTTCCCATAATTTCTGCTATTTCTTTATAACTTAAATTTCCTAAAATCCTTAAATAAATAACATTTCTTGTTTCTTCATCTAATTTTTGTATTTTCTTAAATAATTTTATTTTCTCTTGTTTTTCAAATAACTTATCTTCTATAATTTCATTAGAAACAATTACATTTTCTAATTCTTCAAAAGAAATATTACTTATTTTCTTACTTTTTCTTAAATTTTTATACCATATATATTTTGCAATCTGGCAAAGCCATGTTGAGATCTTACAATCTCCTTTAAATCTATTTATATTTTTAATGGCTACCTCAAATGTTTCTTGGACAATTTCTTTAGATAATTCCTCATCTTTGCTTAGGCAGAATATATATTTATATACTGTTTTTGCATATGAATTATAAATTTTTTCTATATCCTGCATATCATTCTCCCCTTTCACATTATAAGTGTATAAGGAATGTAATTTGTTACAAATATTTTATAATTTTTATAATTTTTTTAATTTTGCCACGAAAAAGCCCTCATATTCTTCACTTGGCATAACTAATAATGTTCCTTTTATTTTTTCTGGAAGTCTTGGTAATTCTTCTATTCCTTTAAAATTAATCTCTTCTAATTCTACTTTTTTAGTTTCTAAAATCTCCCTAATTATATTCTCATTTTCATCTTCTAATATAGAACAAGTAGAATACACCATTGTACTTCCTTTTTTCAATATCCTTATTGCTTTATTTAATAACTCTCTTTGTGACTTTATAGATTTTTCTATTAATTTTTTAGTAAAAACTTTTTCTAATTTAAAATCATTACTATTGATAGTTCCACTTCCACTACAAGGTGCATCTAACAATATACTATCAAATGAGAAAAAATCATCTATTTTTCTTGCATCTTGTTCCATTACATATACTGAGCTTGCTCCTTGTTTTTCTATGTTATACTTTAATTTTTCAGCTCTAATTTTATTCATTTCAATTGCTGTTATATTTGATTTATTTTTTAACATTGTAGCGATTTGGGTAGTTTTTCCACCTGGTGCTGCTGTCATATCTAATATATCCATATTTTCCTTTGGATTTAATATAATTGGCGGAAGCATTGATGATAAACTTTGCATATATATTTCACCATTTTTATAAATATCTAAACTTCTTATTTTATCTTCCTTTACATTTTCTATTATAAAAGCCTCATCACACCACAAAACTCTTTTATATTTTATATTATTATCATCTAAAATTTTAATTACATCATTTATATTAGTCTTTAATGTATTTACTCTGAAAGTTACTTTTCTATTTTTACTATAACCTTCTATTATTTTATCTTTTAACTCTTCACCATATTGTTTATCTAACATATTTATTAAAAAATCTGGTATCATATTTACTCCTTATATCTTATTTTGTAATTCTTTCATTTTATTATATACTTCATATGTAATCTCAACATCCTTTAAGCCTCTATGGGCATTACTATAATCTACATTAAAATAATCAGCAAGTGTTCCTAATTTATAGTTATCTACTTCAGGAAGTACATGTTTTGCAATTCTCATTGTGTCTACAAAATCATTATTTAAATAATAATCTAAATATTTTTGACATTTGTCATAGATGAAATTTATATCAAAATTAACATTATGTCCAACTATTATTTCTTCTCCTGTAAAATTTATAAAACTTTCTAATGCCTCTTTTTGTTCTATTCCTTCTCTTAACATTTCATTTGTTATTCCTGTTAATCTTGTTATAAATGGATTTAAATATCCATCTATTTTAAGCAAAGTATTAAAAGTGTCTATTATTCTATTTTCTTTTACTTTTATTGCACCTATTTCTATTATTTCATTTTTTGTAGGTGACAAACCTGTTGTTTCTATATCTACTAATACATAATCATCAACTAATTTTAACAAACTTTTTCCTTTATGTTCTCTACCATTATATTTATTTTTATATATCAAATTATTTCCGCATAATAAAAACCTCTTTTCTTTTTAGTACTAACATTATACTATTTTTTATATTTTTATACAAATTTTTTTGATTTTTTTGTTCTTTTTTTTATTGAATATTTTATTATTTTCTTATATAATATTTAGAGATTAAAAATTTATACTAAAGGAGAAAAAGGTGGAACACTGGAGTATTGAAGATTATAAAAATTTCACAGATAATAAAATTAAAAAGAAGAGTAAATATAGGTCTAATAAAGTTTCTATTGATGGACATACATTTGATAGTCAAAAAGAAGCTGATTTTTATTGTGAATTGAAAATTAAATTACAAGCTAAAGAAATTAATGGTTTTTGCCTACAACCAATTTTTATGCTTGCACCTAGCTTAAAATACAAACCAGATTTTATTATTTTTAATAAAGATGGCTCTTGTGAAGTTGTAGATGTTAAAGGTTTTAAAACTAAAGAATATATAGCTAAAAAGAAGGTTTTTGAAGACAAATACAATTTAAAAATAACAGAAATTTAATATTAGTATAGAGGGAGAAAAAATCTCCCTCTATACTAGTTTAAGAACAGCCTTAGAAAAAACTATCCTTTTAACACCAAGATAATGCAGCTTCCTTTAGTAGCACTAGTTGCAATAACCGGATAGACAACATCGTCAAGTAAGTCCTGTGATTTAACTATAAGCAACAATGGAATTGTTGTTGCATATTCCATCTGCTTTAGTTCTTTTCCGAACATTATATAATAGCTATCATAGAAGCTCTCAATTTGACTAAGTATTCCTGGCTTAGCAATTGCACCCTTGAAAACCTTTTCCCATGTTTCACTGTTTAGCAGATAGCATGGATATTTTGCAAGTTCTTGAAGAGCTTCATACTCTTTTCTATCTCTTTCCTCTATCTGACCATACTTATTAGTAGGAAAGAGCTTAAGCATGTCATCAATTTGATTTCTTGACCAGTCACCTGCCTTTTCTAACGCCCTGGCTGCAATTTCCTTGGCAATCACGTTCTGCTGTACCATTAATTCCTCCAATTTTTTTGTCTTGCAGAACTGCACTCTAAGGATTTCAAAAAAAGATACATCCTTTCTATTCAGTCCTTATTCCTACAAAAGTGCATAAATTAATTATACCACTTAAATAGCTAATTAGTCAAATTACAAATGCATAACTCTTTGTTTTATTTCCTTAGTTTTACCTACATTCCAGAAATTCTCTCCTAAATAGCCACAAGTTCTTCTTACAACTGTCATTTTATTATGATCTTTATTTCCACAATTAGGGCATTCCCATTCATTGTTTTTATTTATTATTATTTCTCCATCAAATCCACATATGTGACAGTAATCTGATTTTGTATTAAATTCTGCATATTGGATATTATCATAAATAAACTTAACAGCTGTTTCTAATGCTTCAACATTTTTATTCATATTAGGTATTTCAACATATGAAATACAACCACCAGTTGAGATTTTTTGGAACTCACTTTCAAATTCTAACTTTTTAAATGCATCTATTTTTTCTCTTACATCTACATGATATGAATTTGTGTAATAACCTTTATCTGTAACATCTTTAATTGTACCAAATTTTTCTTTATCAATCCTTGCAAATCTATAACATAAGCTCTCTGCTGGAGTTCCATATAATGCAAATCCTATATTTGTTTCTTCTTTCCATTTATCTACAGTTTCTCTTAGTTTCTTCATAACCTTAATTGCAAAATCATGACCTTCAGGATTTGTATGTGCTACACCTTTCATCAATTTTGTTGTTTCATATATTCCTATATATCCTAAAGAAATTGATGAATATCCTCCATATAATAATTTATCTATTTTTTCACCTTTTTTAAGTCTTGCAATTCCTCCATATTGCCAATGTATTGGGCTTATATCAGATGTTGTTCCAACAAGTGCATAATGTCTACACATTAATGCTTCCTTGCATAGTTCTAATCTTTCATCTAATAATTTCCAGAATTTTTCTTCGTCTCCATCTGCTATAATTGCAATTTGAGGTAAATTAATGCTTACAACACCTTGGTTAAATCTTCCTTCAAATTTATAATTACCATTTTCATCTTTCCAAGGAGATAGAAAACTTCTACAACCCATTGGGCTAAATACATTTCCTTCATAATTTTCACGCATTTTCTTTGCTGATATATAATCTGGATACATTCTTTTTGCTGAACATTTAACAGCAAGTTTTGTTAAGTAATCATATTTGCCACCTTTTAGAGAATTAAATTCATCTAAAACATATACAAGTTTTGGAAATGCTGGTGTTACATATACACCTTTTTCATTTTTTATTCCCTCATATCTTTGTCTTAATACTTCTTCTATTATCATTGCATTTTCTTTTATATATGGATCATTTTCTTCTAAATGTAAGAATAATGTTACAAAAGGTGATTGTCCATTTGTTGTCATCAAAGTGTTTATTTGATATTGTATTGTTTGTACCCCTGCTTTTAGTTCTGCTTTTAATCTGTCTTTTGCCAAATCTTCTATTACACTATTTTTTAGTTTTCCTTTATATTTTTTCTCTATTTCAGCTTTAAATTTATTATAACTTTTTCTTAAATATTTCCCTAAATGTTTTAAATCTACTGATTGTCCTCCATATTGGTTGCTTGCTACTGCTGCTATTATTTGTGTTACTACAGTACATGCAACTTGGAAACTTTTTGGACTTTCTATCATTTTGCCATTCATTACTGTTCCATTATCAAGCATATCTCCAATATTTATTAAACAACAATTAAATATTGGTTGTACAAAATAATCTGCATCATGGAAATGTAAAACTCCTTCTTCATGTGCTTTTGAGATTTTCTCTGGTAAGAGCATTCTTTTTGTTAAATCTCTTGATACTTCACCTGCTATATAATCTCTTTGTGTTGATGCAAGCATTGTGTTTTTATTTGAGTTTTCTTCTGCTAATTCTTTGTTTTCATTTCTGATTAGCCCCAGTATAGATTCATCTGTTGTATTTTGTTTTCTAACTAATGCTCTTGTATAACGATATACTATATATCTTTTTGATAATTCATATTTTTGTAATTCCATTAATTTTTGTTCAATTATATCTTGTATGTCTTCTACTAATATTCTTTTTTTGTCTAATTCTTGGATATAATTTACTATTTCTTTTACTTCTTCTTTTGTTGCTCTTTCTTTTTGTCTTACCTCCTTGTTTGCTTTTGATATTGCTGTTCTTATTTTTCCACTATCAAAGTCTACTGCTCTTCCATCTCTTTTGATTACTTTCATTTTACATTTCCCCCTCAAAGTAAATTTCTTTTCATATTATATATTATTTTTTTTGTTTTTCTGTTGCAAAAATCACAAACATTTTTTACCATTTTTCTACATCGCTATATTATAATATTTAGAAGAAATATTACATTTATATTACAAATTGGGGACGTTTCCTTTTGCTCGAAAACGAGTACTTGTGACAGATCTTTCTTTAGATTTAAAGTAAGTTTGATTTATTTAATTTTCTATCTAATTTACTTTTCATATTTATTTCATTTTTTTACATTATTTTTTGTTTTTTGTTGCAATCGCAACAAAAATGTATTATAATCTTTTTGACTTTAAAATATTTAAAAAGGATGTTTATAATGGTTACTAGCTTTAATATTAATGAATTTGTTGATGATTTTAAAAATTGTTGTAATAAGGTTCAGAAAAAAAGTTTTAATAGAGATGAAACTATTACATCTTACATTAGAAACAGAAATCAATTTTGTATTCTTGTTTGTGGTAATGCTGACCTTGTTAGATATGATTTAAATGGTAATAAAACAATTATAGAACATTTTACAAATAACGATGTTTTTGGCGAGGTTTTTTATTCTATTACTATCAATAATGAGTTGTTCGTAGAAGCTAAATCTAAGTGCGATGTTTTAATATATAATTATTATGATATTCACACTAAGTGTACTAAAAATTGTAAATTTCACCAGACTCTTTCTGAATATTTACCTGAATTAATTTTAAATAAGATTACTGACTTAAATACAAGAGTTGAACTTTTAACTAAAAGAACTATTAGGGATAAACTGCTTGGTTATTTTAATTTGCTTTCTACTAAGACCTTTAATAAAACTTTTAAAATACCTTTTTCTTTAACAGACCTTGCTGATTACTTAAGTGTTGATAGAAGTGCTATGATGAGAGAACTTAAACTTCTTAAAGATGAGAATTTTATTGATAAAAATGGGAAGGAAATTACTTTACTTTACAAATAGAAATGAGAGAAACTTTAAATTTTCTCTCATTAAATTTTATCATCAATTATTTAAATAATTATTAACACTATTATAAATTGCATTTGAGTTTTTAGCATCTATATTTATACTCCAGATTACTACACCACCAAAATTAGGATATGCTTGTGGCGGAGTAAAAGGGCCAACTCGATCACCTGTAATTGTTTTTCCTTCTATTAATACTTCTAAAGATTCTGCTATCTTAGTAGGATTTAAATAACACTCTTCATTGTCAACATTTGTAGCTTTATAACATAATGTAAGTTTACTTGGATCAACTCCATCTTCTTCTACTATTCTTGAAACAAATGCTGGTCCAAATTCGACTGTTCCTGGAAATACCTCTATTCTTGTATCCCCATTTTCTTTATATATTCCCCATTCAGAACCAGTACTATATAGCATAATTGAAGAAAAAGTTAAAATATCATTCAATTCTTTTGCTAATGGAGAATAATAGTAAAGATCATTTGAAGAGTTTTTTGGATTCTCTGCTGAATAAAAAGATTCAGTTGAGCCACATAATGTCAATACAAAATCATCTCCTAATCCACTGTTAGTTCTAATTTGTCTAATTGCATCTCCTAATATTTTTGGATTGTCTCTCATCGTCTCTAAAGTTTCTGTATTTTCTTCTATATCAATATCAATACCATCTAAATCATATATTTCAATTAAATTTGTTACTGAAGAAACGAAATTATTGGCTTGTGAACTATTAGTTATATGTATTGGGTTACCTGCTCCTCCAATTGATAAAACTATCTTTTGCCCTCTTGCTTTTACTTTTTGAATATCTTCTTTAAAATTTTCTTCTGTATAATTTAGTGCATCTCCCAAAGAATCTTGATTTACTGAAAAAGTAATAGTACCTTCTCCACTTTCATCTTCTTTAGCAAATCCTAACATTACAATATCATATCCTTCTGGAACATCCGATAATTTCATATCAATTCCAGTAGCTCCTTCTTCATGTTTCCATACTTCCCAATATCCAGCTATATACTTTGAAGTTTTCTTATTTGATATATTGTCTTCAATAGTTTTAGACATTTCATCTAATATTCTTTCTTCTTCTTCAGCTGCTCTTTCTGTTTCTTTTTTTGCGTTCTTTGCTTGTGTTAATATTCCATTTTCCCCTGTTAGCATTGCAATTGAAACACCAGCTAAAATTAATAAGACAATTATTGTAATTACTAATGCAATTAATGTTATACCTTTCTCTTCTTTTTTTAATATTTTATTTTGTCTCATTCTATCCTCCTATTATTTAACATATAAAGTTATACGAGATGAATCATCACCATACTCATGCCATGGTGCATTTTCATATCTTACTGCTGGTGCATTTGTTCTTTGAACTGCACTTTCTCCTTCTCCGTCTGATTTATCCTGATATAGTCCTCCACGTACTATACGAAGAGCATTTGATCTTGCCTCTAATGTCCATTCATAATGACATCCATAAAGATCATATATATTTTTTAATATATCTTCTGCTTTAAATCCTGTTTGCTCAAAAGTACTTCTTTTTGTATCATCTTCTGCAATAACATTTACATTGTTTTTTTGCATCCAGTTCATCATTGCATCATATTGGCTTCCCCATATCATACTACTTCCAACTGATGAAGAAACATTGTTTTTCGTTGCATAATCTTTGCATTTAGTATATAAACCATACCATCTATTTTCCCATGCTATTTGTGTTGATACATCAGGATCTGCTTGCTGGCTTTTACTTACCGGTATATCTCCTTCCATTCCTAGTTCATATCTTGCTACATAAAATCCCTTATATTTTTCCACACTTGTCATCATTGCATTATATTCATTTTGCATACTTACTTGTGTTACTATTTGAGTTCCACTACCATCCTGGTTATAATCACTTTCATCACCTTCAGTTTCATGTGTCAAATATGCAGGCTCTCTTGAATTTAAAATAGTATTATAATTCTCAGATGATGAACATCCTTCTTGAACTGTTGAACCACTTTCTGAAAAATCATATAATAATGCTATATAATTATTATCATCTTTTATAGCCATAGCTTTATTTTCTGTTCCTGCTTCTTCAGTTGTTGATACTGGAGTTGGTACTGGTATCCAAACAAATTGACTTCCATTTATATCTTCTATTACTAAACCATTATTAACACTAGTAGTAGATGGCGGATTTGTTCCATCTCCCCAAGTAGATGTTTCTGTATCTACTGGTCTAAAGCCTTCTGGTATTGTTGGGTTCATTGCTGTTCCAGGTTCTCCATTTATTGTACTAGTATTTTCAAATAATCCATTTTCATCTATTGTAGGCTTTGTTGGTGGTGTGACTGTTCCACTTCCTGTTCCTGCTTCTGTAATATTTCCATTTTCATCTATTATATATTCTCTATTTGTATCATTAAATTTTACTTTTATTTTAGAACCTTCTTCTGTAGCTGTTGCATCTGTTTTACTTGCTTCAAACTCTTTATTTAATTCGTCGTATGTTACTGCTCCTCCTTTTTCTTTTGCTTTTACTCCATTATAAGCAAGAGCTATTTTTTCTTTTTCCTCAGCTACACTTGATTTCTCTTTAGCATTTTGTGCTTGTGTTAATATTCCATTTTCTCCTGTTAGCATTGCTATTGATACACCGGCTAATATTAGCAATACAATTATGTATAGGAAATTACTGATGGTTAGCCAGCAAAAAAGTTTCCTTTAGATTACCTTTCTTATTCTGGCTAA